>DAITNE010000148.1:3059-5418 GCA_036834765.1 Methylocella sp. | reverse complement strand
ACCTTGCGGGAAAACCCGCGCCCGCGCCCTTCGTCTACAAGCATGTCGGGAGCCTCGCCACCATCGGCAAACGCGCGGCGATCGCCGATTTCGGCTGGATCAAGGTGCGCGGCCAGCTCGCCTGGTGGTTGTGGGGCATCGTCCATATCTATTTTCTGATAGGGCTGCGCAACCGGCTGGCCGTCGCCTTGAGCTGGCTCTGGATCTATTCGAGCGGCCATCGCAGCGCGCGCCTGATCACGCAAGGCAAGCAGTGGGCGGGCGAAAAATAGCCGGCCGCCCGGCCGCCGCCCGCGATGGGGCGCGAACCGGAATCAATTGTTTTTCCCGCTCCCCTGGCGTAACTCTGCCCGCAATGAGCGCCCGCCGCCCTTAAATCCGGCGGCGAACGAATCCGCGAAAAGGGAGCCGCGCGTGGCCAACTTGGAAAAGCCGAGCTTGATCGAGTACCCCTCCGGGACGGGGTCCGGCGCGCCGCGCACCGCGGAGAGAACGCTGGAGGAAGCGATCGGGGCGCAAATTCGCCTGCATCGCAAGCGGCTCGATATCACCGGCGGCGAGCTGGCGGCCGCGGCGAGTCTATCGACAGGCATGCTCTCCAAGATCGAAAACGGCCAGATCTCGCCCTCGCTGTCCACGCTGCAATCGCTGGCGCGGGCGCTCAATCAGCCGCTTTCGTCCTTCTTCACGCCCTTCGAAGAGCGCCATGACTGTTCTTTCGTCAAGGCGGGGAGCGGTGTCAGCATCGAGCGGCGCGGCACCAAGGCCGGTCATCATTATCAGCTGCTCGGTCATTCGCTCGGCGATGATCTCGTCGTCGAGCCCTTCCTCATCACCCTCTCGGAGGAGGCGCGGCCCTACACCTCCTTCCAGCACGCCGGCGTCGAAATGATCTACATGCTGACGGGGAAGGTGCTGTACCGCCATGACGACAGAAGCTACCTGCTTGCGCCGGGCGACACGTTGTTTTTCGACGCGGCGGCGCCGCATGGGCCGGAGGAGCTGATCGAGCTTCCGATGACCTATCTGGCGATCATCATCTACCCGCGCGAATAGGTTTTCCGCCCCGCCGCCCGGCGGATGGCCTTGGCTTTTGCGGAATTTTGGCATTGTATGGCTTTCGGCCGTGACCGCTCCGGCTCGCAAGCGAGTGCAGCTTGGCCCACGACGTTTTCATCAGCTACACCATCGCCGACAAGGCCGTGGCCGACGCTGTCTGCCACCGGCTGGAGGAAGCGGGCGTCCGCTGCTGGATCGCGCCGCGCGACGTCGGCTTCGGGGACTGGGGCGCCTCGATCGTCGAGGCGATCAGCGAGGCGAAACTCGTCGTCATGATCCTGTCGGCGGCGGCGAACGCCTCGCACAACGTCCTCGACGAGGTCGTGACGGCGCTCGACGCCGGCGCCACCGTCATCCCGTTTCGCATCGAGGACATTCGTCCAACCGGCGCCTTGCGGCTGCGCCTCAGCCGCCTGCATTGGCTCGACGCGCTGGGGGCGCCCCTCGATCAGCATATCGACCGCCTGATCGAGGTCACAAAGCGGATCCTTCCGGCGGAAGCCGACGAGGCGCCCCCTCGGCAGGAAGAACAGCCCCTTCTGCCCTTGGAAGAGCCGCGGCGGCTTCTTCAGGCGGCGGAAGAACGGCGCCACCGGCAAGAGGAGCCGCCGAGAACGCCGGACGAGGCGGCAGTCCGGAAGCTTGAGGAGGCGCCTCCGCCGAAAACGGTTCGGCGCTGGCCCTCGGTGACGGTCGTGGCGGTTGCGGCCGCCGTGGTGGCCTCGGCGCTTGCGCTGACGCTGGGCGGATCGTTCAGGACGCCGCCCATTACGCCTGTTCAGCCAGCTGCAACGAATCCCTCGGCACCGGCTCAACCGGCGCCGGCGCCCCAGCCTGCTCCTCGGCCTTCCGTAATCCCAAAATCCTTCACCGCTCCGGTCCCGCCAGCGGCGCCCGTGCTGCTGCGCACGCTGACCGGCCATACCGGCTATGTCCAGTCCGTCGCGTTTTCGCCGGACGGGCGGACGCTCGCCTCAGGAAGCGCGGACAAAACCGTCAAGCTCTGGGATCCGGCGAGCGGCCAGCTGCTGCGCACGCTGACCGGCGATACCGACAGGGTCTACTCCGTCGCGTTTTCGCCGGATGGGCGGGCGCTCGCTTCGGGGAGCTGGGATAGCGCCGTCAAGCTCTGGGACGTGGCGAGCGGCCAGCTGCAGCGCACGCTGACCGGCCGCACCGGTTACGTCAGATCCGTCGCGTTCTCGTCGGACGGGCGGACTCTCGCCTCGGGAGGCGTGGACAAATTCGTCAAGCTCTGGGACGCGGCGAGCGGCCGGCTGGTGCGCACGCTGACCGGCCA
>DAITNE010000148.1:0-2959 GCA_036834765.1 Methylocella sp. | reverse complement strand
TGCGCACGCTGACCGGCCATACCCTTTACGTCATCTCCGCTGCGTTTTCACCGGACGGACGAATGCTTGCATCGGGGAGCTACGACAACACCATCAGGCTCTGGGACCCGGCGAGCGGCCAGCAGCTGCGCAGCTTGATCGGCCATACCGATCACGTCCTGTCCGTTGCGTTTTCGCCGGACGGGCGGACGCTCGCCTCGGGGAGCAGCGACAACACCATCAAGCTCTGGGACGTGGCGAGCGGCCAGGAGCTGGCCGCGCTGACCGGCGATACCGACTGGGTCCAGTCCGTCGCGTTTTCGCCGAACGGGCGGATGCTCGCTTCGGGGAGCAGTGACAAAATCATCAAGCTTTGGGACGTTTCGAACGTGAACGAAGCGGCCAAATAAGCCAGCAGCCGGGTCTCGTTCGGGCGGTTTGAGGTTAATCCGCAAACAGCAACCTTTGTGATTATTTCCGGAGTGCGATACGGACCCTCACTCCGAGTGGTGGGTCAAGCTCGGACAACGGCGGAGACTTCGATGGGCGACGTTCGCGTCATTTGCGCAATCGGACAGAGCGGGCAGCTTGGCCTCCGCGGAGGGCTGCCCTGGGAGGGCGACCCGCGACGCGAATTTAAAGCTGATGTGGCGCGATTTTTCGAGCTGACCAAAGGCCATGTGCTGATCGCGGGTCCGCGCACGATCGCTTCCTTCCCGGCCTGGGCGCGGCCGGAAAGAACCCTCGTCGTCGTTCGGTCGAACGATGATCCAAGGACCGTCCTGGAACGGTTCCCGGGCCGCGTCGTTTTCGTGGGCGGCGGGCCGCCGGTCTGGCGAGCCTATGCGCCCTTCGTCAATCATTGGGACGTGACGCGGCTCTCCTATGATAGCGAAGCCGACCGCTATTTCGACCCCGCCTGGCTGCACGGGGGATTTAGCGCGGAGTCGTGAGCCCGGCGGCGGACATGATCGCGCGCAGGATCAGGGCGACGATGGCGAGCGCGCCGACGCTCAAAGTCCAGATCAGCGCCAGCCAGCCGATGCGGCGGAGCCAGACTCTCCCCGCGCCCTCGGTCATCGTCAATGATAGCCCTCCCCAACTCTCACCTTGCCGCGAAAGACGTAATAGGACCACGCCGTGTAGGTGAGGATGATCGGGACGATGAAGAGGGCGCCGACGAGGGTGAAGCCGAGACTTTGCGGCGGTCCGGCTGCGGCCCGGATCGAGACGTCGGGCGGAATGATGTTGGGCCACATGCTGATGCCGAGCCCGCTATAGCCGAGGAACAGAAGCACGAGGGCGAGAACGAAGGGTGCCGCGTGCGTTTCGCCTTTGAGGGCTTGCAGGATGCCCCATGCCGTCGCGAGCACGAGGATCGGCACCGGCGCGAAAAAGATGAGATTCGGAAAACTGAACCAGCGATGTTCGACGGCGCTGTGGGTGAGGGGCGTCCAGATGCTGACGATTGCGATCGCCGCCAGGAGGGTCAGCGTAATCGGCCGCGCGAGTTCGATCATGCGCTGCTGCAGATCGCCTTCGGTCTTCATGATGAGCCAGGTGCTGCCGAGCAGCGCATAAGCGACAAGGAGGCCAAGGCCGGTGAACACGCTGAAAGGCGTCAGCCAGTCGAAGGCGCCGCCGATGTAGGACGGTCCCTCGACCTTGAACCCGTTGATGACGGCGCCGAGCGCGACGCCCTGGAAAAAGGTCGCGATATAGGATCCCCACGCGAAGGCGTGGCCCCAGAACCATTTGTGCTCTTCATCCGCCTTGAAGCGGAACTCGAAGGCGACGCCGCGCCAGATCAGCCCGGCGAGCATGAGGATGAGCGGCAGGTAGAGCGCGCTGAGCAGGAAGGAATAGGCGAGCGGGAAGGCCGCGAGAAGGCCGGCGCCGCCAAGCACCAGCCAGGTCTCGTTGCCGTCCCAGACGGGCGCGACAGTGTTCACCATGCAATCCCGGTCGGCGTCGTCCTTGACGAACGGAAACAGGATGCCGATGCCGAGATCAAAACCGTCCATGATGACGTACATCATGAGGCCGAAGGCGATGATGACCGCCCAGATGATCGGAAGGTCGATGCCCATGGGTCGGATCTCCTTGTCAGATCGTGCGTGCGGCGGTCACAGGGTCGCGTCCGGCGCGGCCGAGAGCGGGCGCGAGGGGCGCGCGTTGAGCGGCGCGTCGCCGCTGAGGTCGATCGCCGGGCGCGGTTGTTCGGGGCCATGATCTTGCGGCCCGACGGCGACGAGCTTCAGGATGTAGAACACGCCGGTGCCGAAAACGATGAAATACATCACGACGAAAACGCCGAGCGACAAAGTGAGCGCCAACGCCGAATGGTTCGAGACGGCGTCGCTAGTGCGCATGACGCCGTAGACGACCCAGGGCTGGCGCCCGATCTCCGTCGTCAGCCATCCGGCGAGGATGGCGACGAGGCCGGAAGGCCCCATCAGCACCGCGAAGCGCAGAAACCACGGCGAGTCGTAAAGGTCGCCCTTGAAGCGCAGCCAGAGGCTCCAGAGGCCCAGCGCCAGCATCAGGAAGGCGAGCCCGACCATGACGCGGAAGGTCCAGAACACCACCGTCGAATCGGGCCGGTCGGCGGCGGGAAAATCGGCGAGGCCGCGAAACTGGCCATCCCATGTGTGGGTCAGGATGACGCTGCCGAGATGGGGAACTTCGAGCGCGTATTTGGTCGTCTCGGTCGCCATATCGGGCCAGCCGAACAGAATGAGCGGCACGGCTTCGCCGGGCTGGTTGCGCCAGTGGCCTTCGATCGCAGCGATCTTCTCCGGTTGGTATTTCAGCGTGTTGAGGCCGTGCTGGTCGCCGGCTTCGATCTGGATCGGCGCGACGATGACCGCCATCCACATCGCCATCGACAGCATCGTGCGCACCCGCGCGGTGTTATTGCCGCGCAGGAGATGCCAGGCGCCGGAGGCCCCGACGAAGAGGGCGGTCGCGAGAAAGGCCG
>DAITNE010000147.1:0-5438 GCA_036834765.1 Methylocella sp. | reverse complement strand
CACGGCGCCGCGTCCGTGGCCGACATGCATCGGCCCGGTCGGATTGGCCGACACATATTCGACGTTGATATCATTGCCGTTTTGAGAGCGCCGGGCACCTCGGCCGAAATTCGTCCCCTGCTCCAGCGCCGCGCGCAGAATGCGGCCGAACACCTCGGGCCTCAGGCGGATATTGATGAACCCTGGCCCCGCCACCTCGGCCTCGGCGACGTCGGCGTCCTCCGACAGCGCAAACGCAAGTTCGCTCGCGAACTGGCGCGGATTGGCGAAGGAGGCCTTAGCCTCGCGGGCGTAGACCATGGCGGCGTTGCAGGCGAGATCGCCATGCGACGGGTCGCGCGGGGGCTCGACCACAAAGCGGGCGAAATCGACATCGCCCGGCAACCGCCCTGCATCGACGATCTTCTGCAAAATCAAAGTGATGCGCTGATGAAATTCGGCGTAGAGATTCATGACTGACAATGTTCCTGAGACCGGAATGCATATCGTTGCTACGGCGAGAAGGCGCCGCGGACGCGCTTTCTCCTCAGCCGTTAGCGCAAATCCGGCGCGTCGCCAAAGATTCTGCGATGTTCGGAGGCCGCATACCGATCGGTCATGCCGGCGATGTAATCGCAGACGAGGCGCGCCCGGCGCCCCTCGTCCGGGCCAATTCTCTCCCCAGCTTCCGCCCATTCCGCCGGCATCGAGCGCGGCGACTTCATGAAATGCGGAAAAAGATTGCGGATGATGAGGGCGGCCTGATCGCGAACGCGGATCAGGCGCGGATGCCGGTAGAGATGCTCGAACAGGAAAGCCTTGACGTCTCGTTCGATCGCGGCGGTCGCCGGCGAAAAGCCGATGAGGGGCGCTCTCAGGGCGCGCACCTCCTCGACGCTGCTGACTTTCGTCTCGGCGATGCGGCGCTGGCTCTCGGCGATCGCATCCTCGATCAAATGGGTGATCAGGCGGCGCACAAGCTCGTGAATAAAGCGCGAGGCCTCAAGGCCCGGGTGGAGCGTCTCGACCTCGTCGCCGAGGGCGCGCAGGTAATCGACGGCGGCGATGTCTCCGATCGAAATCAGTCCGGCGCGCAAGCCATCGTCGATGTCGTGGGCGTTATAGGCGATGTCGTCGGCGAGCGCCGCCGCCTGTGCCTCGGCGCTGGCGAATAGGCCAAGCTCGAGGTTGGAGATCGCGTTATATTCGATCAAGGCCGCCGGCAGCCCGCGCTTTGCGTAGCGGGCGACCGGAGACCCGTCCGGCTGCAAGAGAGGCCCATTGTGCTTAACCAGCCCCTCCAGCGTCTCGAATGTCAGATTGAGGCCATTGAAGGCGGCGTAGCGCCGCTCCAGCTTGGTGACGATGCGCAGCGTCTGCGCGTTGTGATCGAAGCCGCCATAGGGCCGCATCACGTCGTCGAGCGCGTCCTCGCCCGCGTGTCCGAAGGGCGTGTGCCCGAGATCATGGGCGAGCGCGATCGCTTCGGCGAGATCGTCGTCGAGGCCGAGCGCGCGCGCCAGCGCGCGGGCGATTTGGGCGACTTCCAGCGAATGGGTCAGCCGGGTGCGATAATGATCGCCGTCATGGGGGATGAACACCTGCGTCTTATGGGCGAGCCTCCGGAACGCCGAGCAATGGATGATGCGATCGCGGTCGCGCTGGAACTCCGAGCGCGACGGCGAGGCGGGCTCCGCGACGAGCCGGCCGCGGCTGCGCGCCGGGTCCGCCGCAAGCGGAGCGCGCAGGCGGAAATACGCTGAAGATTGCATGAAGGCTCAATTCGCCGCTGCGCGTGTTGCGATCCTTAATTGCGCGACCTATGTTCCCTATCGCAAGGCGAGGCAAGGGTCTTGCATCGCTAGGCCTCTTCTTCGCCCCGCGAATTCAACATTGCCGAGGTAACCCATGAACGATGCCGCAGTCGAACTCCCGGTCGAATTGACCGACAGCGCCGCGCGGCGGATCGCCGAGATCCTGAAGGGAGAACGCGATGGATCTTTCCTGCGCATCGGCGTCGACGGCGGCGGCTGTTCCGGTTTCACCTATACCTACAAAATCGAATCCGATCGCGCGGAGAACGATCTTGTCCTCGATCGAGACGGCGCATTGGTCCTGATCGATGATGTTTCGCTACAGTTCCTGCGCGGCTGCCGCATCGATTTCATCGACAATCTGATGGGACGGATGTTCAAGATCGAAAATCCGGCGGCGACGGCGTCGTGCGGCTGCGGCTCGAGCTTCGCCGTTTGAGATCAACGGCGGCCAGATCCTGGAGATTCAAACCTCAGCGATGCTCCTCGCGGCGTGTTGCGCTTTCTCTTGCGAGCGCGGGCGGGTGGCCGTATGAACCTGTCGCTGCGGTTCGCGAGGTCCCATGAAATCAAGGACTTTGCTTGCCGGGGCCGGTCTTTGCATCCTTGCCGCCGTTGCGATTGAATCGGCCGATCGGTACTTTTTCCGGCAGGCCGCGGCGGCGGTCGCCGCGCGGGTGGACGGGCTGACATTTGCGGGGATCAGCGCCGAACCATGGCGGGGAGAGGCGCGCATCGACGGACTCGACTGGCGGCGAAGGGGATCTTCGCTTCATGTCGGCGCCGTGAAATTCGCTCCTCCGCCGCTTTTCCCGCTCGCCGGATTGGGCGAGGCCAGCGCAGATGACCTGACGCTCGAGACGGGTCTCTCCGTCTATAGGATCAAGCGAATCGTGCTGGTCGGCGCCTCGCTTTCGAGCGCTGGCCTCTTGCAGCTCTTCGATCCGAAAAATGCGGCGCCGCTTGGCGAAAGGCTGGCCGCGCTGACGGCGGCGTCGATCGCAATTCCCGAAATGACCGTCGAAACCAAAACCGGGACGGCGACGCAGACCTTTATCTATCGCGACATTTTGCTGAACGGGATCAGCGCGGGGAAAGCCGCCGAGGCGAATATCGCCGGAATCAGCTTCTCAATTCTGGACCCGCAAACCGGCGATGCCGACGGCGCTTACGGAAAAGTCAGCGCCAAGGATGTGGATCTCGTCCTTGCGGCGAAGATCATGAGTGAAACGCGCGATCAAGAGGATGAACCGAAGCGAGAGTTCTTCAACGCAATCGACATTGATGGCTTCCATCTTGGCGGCGCGCAGGGCGAATTAGACATAAGGCGCCTGACCGCCGCGACCGTAACCGGGCGCGCGCCATTGAGACCATGGCGGGAGGCCGCGGCCGCCGTTGCGGAGCCGTCAACCAGCGGCGCGCAGCGTAACGCATTGCTGGCCGCTTTCGTCGACGCGTTCGGATCGGATGATCTGACGGCGACGGAAATCGGATTGAATTTTCGCAAGGAGGCGAATGCGACCAGGTTGACGATCGGCCGGGCGTCGATATCGCTTCTCGACGGGCCGCGGATCGACGGCGTCGAGGCGCAAAATCTCGTCTTCGCAAGGCCGTCGGGCAGGATCAGCGTGGAAAGCTTGAGCTTTCGCGGCCTCGATCTCAGGCCTTTGACGAACTCCGATCGCGCGCCGAATTTATTGGGCGAGGATTTGCGGCCGGATTTCGAGCAGATCGCCATGACGAAGCTCGAAGGCCGCCTCACCCCAACCGAGGGTGCGGACGCCTCGTCGGGGAGCACCTTCGAGGTGGAGCGCTTCGCGATCGAGCGCGCCGCGCCAAAGGACGCCGCCCGATCTGGTCTTAACGTTTCGCTCGATCATTTTACGGCGCCGGCCGGCGACGGCGGCGTTTTCTCAACTCTCGCCGCCATGGGTTACGAGCGCCTCGACCTGTCGAGCCGCCTCGATGTGATCTGGAGCGAAGCGTCGAGCGAACTGGCGATCAATTCGTTCTCCCTCGATGGGGCCGATATGGGATCGCTCAACGTCGCCGCGCAATTCTCCAATGTGACGCTCGACCTCGCATCCAGAGACGAGCGGGTTGCGGCGGCGGCGGCGCATAGCGTGCTGATCAAAAAGCTCGATCTCCACGTCGAGAACGCGGGCCTTTTCGATAAGGCGCTCGCCGTCCAGGCGAAGAACGAGAAGCAATCGGTCGATGAAGCGCGCCAGTCCGACATTCTGAAAGCGACTCTGCTGCTTCCCGCCCTGCTTGGAAACGAGGCGCCCGCGCGCGCGCTCGGCGCCGCGCTTGCGAAATTCATCGCGGCTCCCAAAAACTTCTCGCTGCAGGCTCTGGCGCCCGAGGGCATCGGCATCGCGGATCTTGAGTTCGTGCAGACGCCCGGCGCCTTGCTGAAGAAGATCGAGGTCACCGCCGCTGCGAACCAATAGACCGCGGCGCGCGGTAAAAGGCGGACTTCAGACAACCAAGGATCAAATGGTCGGAGTGGCGGGATTCGAACCCGCGACCCCTAGTCCCCCAGACTAGTGCGCTAACCGGGCTGCGCTACACTCCGACTGCGGCTTCTTATAGATAAAGGATTCCGCGGGCGCAACGCTCGCGGCCAAAGACTGACCTGTCATGGCCAAAGACGCGCAAATGCGCTGACATATCCGCGCTTGCCGCATAAGCTCCATGCCTCAGGGGCGGCGCGCCGCCTCCAGCATGCGCTGGCACGCCTCCAGTTCGCCGAGGATATCCCTTAGCCGCCTGATCGCCTCCGCTCGAGCCGCCGCCAAGGCGTCCTCGGCGGGCGCAGCCCTACGGGGCGCGTCATCGCCGCTTGTCTCGGCGCCCGTCGTCGGACCTCGCCTCCCGATCTCGAAATCCGGGTTGTCAGACGGCGGGAGGGCCGTTTCGGCGAATAGATCTTGCGTCCAGCCGGCTGGTCTCTCCTCGGCGGAGGAAGCCAGCGCCGCTTCGGGCGCACATCCCGGGCCGCTTTGAGACGCGACGAAATCGGGCGCGATCACGGCGCGGGCGCCCGCCTCGCGGTGGATTCCACCGTCGCGACACCGGCGCTGACGCGCCCGCTCTCACTCGGGGCTGACCTTGTTATGCATTCGGCGACCAAATATCTGAACGGCCATTCCGATGTCGTGGCCGGCGCCCTGACCTGCGCGCGCGAGGACGAGTTCTGGGCGCGTATCAGGCAGACGCTGACGCAGAATGGAGGCGTGCTCGGACCTTTCGAGGCCTGGCTGTTGCAGCGCGGCTTGCGCACCCTTTTTCCAAGAGTTCGCTGGCAGTCGCAGAGCGCTCTGACGCTGGCGCAAGAGCTTTCAACCCATCCCGGCGTCACGCACGTCCTCTATCCCGGGCTGCCCGATTTCCCCGGGCATGAGATCGCGCAGCGGCAGATGCGCGGCGGTTTCGGCGGCATGCTTTCCATTCGCGTTCGGGGTGGACGCGAGGCCGCCGTGGCCGTGGCCGCGAAGGTCCGACTCTGGAAGCGGGCGACGTCGCTCGGGGGAGTGGAAAGCCTGATTGAGCACCGCGCCAGCATCGAGGGCCCCACCTCGCCGGTTCCGGACGACCTGTTGCGCCTCTCGGTGGGGATCGAGGCGACGGAGGACCTGCTTG
>DAITNE010000146.1:1524-5440 GCA_036834765.1 Methylocella sp. | reverse complement strand
CGGCCAGCCCCCGCATAAATCTAACGTCGCCCGCCCGGGAATTTGCCCCGGTTACTTCGTGAAATAGTTACGCTTCTGAATTTTCAGGAGGTCGCCTGCGCTGTGGTATATTGTTGAATATATAGCATGGCGCGAAGTGTCCTGAAGGCCGCAAGCCAAATCCTGCTCCCGCTGCCATCATCGCTTCTTCGTCATGCCGCGAAGCCGATTGCCGACGCCGCCATGTTGCGCCTATTCTGCAAGATGCGGCAAAGGACGCCAAAGCCAGCGCCCAAAAAACCAGCGCATAAGCGCCGTCGCAATCGGGAGGAATGAGTGAACGAACATCAGACTGCGGAATTTCGTCACGGCGCCTGTCCTCACGACTGCCCGGACACTTGCGCGATGACCTATGAGGTCAGGGACGGCAAGCTCGTCGACGTGCGCGGCAAAAAGGAGCATCCGGTCACGCGCGGCGGGCTCTGCGTGAAGCTGAAGGACTTCCACGACCATCATTACAATCCCGATCGGCTGCTTTACCCGCTACGCCGCTCCGGACCGAAAGGCTCCAAGCAGTTTGAGCGAATCAGCTGGGACGAAGCGATCGCTGAGATCGGCGAGCGGTGGCGCGAGATCATCGGCGCGTTCGGCGCGCAGGCCATCATGCCCTACAGCTACCTCGGCAATATGGGCCTCGTGCAGGGCATCAACTCGGGTGATCCCTTCTTCAATCGCCTCGGCTCGACCGTGAACGAAAAGACCTTCTGCGCGTCCGGATCTTCGACGGCGTGGCTCCTCACCGTCGGCCCGACCGGCGGGGTCGATCCCGAAAGCTTCGTCCATGCGAAGTTCATCGTCATCTGGGCGTCGAACTCGATCTCGACCAATTTGCATCATTGGCCCTTTGTCCTCGAAGCCCAGAAGCGGGGCGCGAAAATCGTCGTCATCGATTCCTATCGCTCGCGCACAGCCAAAGCCGCGGACTGGCACATCACGCCAAGGCCCGGCACCGACGGCGCGCTGGCGATGGGTTTCATCAACGCTATCATCGAGCAGGGCCTTATCGACCGGGACTATGTCGACAAATATACGCATGGCTACGAGGAGCTGAAGGCGCGCGCCGCCCTGTTCACGCCGGATTATGTCGAGACGATCACGGGCGTCAAAGCCGCGGACGTTCTGAAGTTTGCGAAGGAGTTTGCGACGATCCAGCCTTCCGTCATCCGCATGGGCGTCGCGCTCGAGCGCAGCGCCGGCGGCGCGCAGGCGATCCGCGCGGTCTGCGCGCTTCCCGCCCTCGTCGGATCGTGGCGCCATGTCGGCGGCGGCCTTCTGCAAATGCCGCTTTGGGAGTTTCCGGTCGACTGGATCAAGGCCTCGCGTCCCGACTGGATCAAGCCCGGCGCCCGCGTCGTGAACGCTCTACATCTCGGACGGGCGCTAACCGGGCAAATGCAGCTCGACCCCCCGATCAAGAGCCTTTTCGTCTACTGCACCAACCCGGTGAGCCAGGCACCCGAGACCAACAAGATCGTCGAAGGCTTGAAGCGCGAGGATCTGTTCACTGTCGTGTCGGAGCACTTCCTGACCGACACCGCCAAATACGCCGACATCGTCCTGCCGGCAACCATGGCCGGCGAGCATGAGGACATGATGTGGTCGTGGGGTCATTTCTATTTCACCTACAACGAGAAAGCCATCGAGCCGCGCGGCGAATGCAAGCCGTCGTCCGAGATGTGGCGGCTGCTCGCGAAGGAAATGGGCTTCGATGATCCCCAGTTCCAGATGGCGGACAGCGAGCTTTGCGCCGAATACATCAACTGGGATGCGCCGCAGATGGGCGGCGTCGACATGGCGCATTTCAAGGCGCACGGCTTCTACAGGATCGACGTCGGCGCGCCCGATTCGCGGGCACCGCATGCCGAGGGCAAGTTCCCGACGCCGTCGGGCAAGGTTGAGTTCCTGCTGCACGAGGCCAAAAACTTCGTCGCGCCGCCGTTCCGCATGATGTATGAGGGCGAGCAGTCGGGCGAGCCCGTCGATCCGCTGCCCGGTTACGTTCCCCCGCGCGAGACCCCGCAAACCAACCCGGCGCGCGCAAAACTCTACGCGCTGAACATCATCTCACCGAAGAGTCACGGGTTTCTCAACTCGTGCTACGCCAACGAGCCGCACAAGATCAAAGGCCAGGGCGAGCAGTTCGTCATCATCAGCCCCGGCGACGCGCATAAGCGCAACATCCGCGACGGCGACCCGGTGCGCGTCTACAATGATCGCGGCGACTTTGAGGGGGTGGCGCGCGTCAGCGACGACGCGCCGGCCGGCGTCGTCGTGGCGACGCTCGGCTATTGGCGCTCGCTCAACCGCTCCGACGGTTCGGTCAACTGCATCTCCTCGGACGCATGGGGCGCCCTGGGGCGCTCGCCCACCTATTCGGACAATCTGATCGAGGTGACGCGGGTCAATTAGGCTCGCGCGGAAATTGGACCAGCCGGAGCGCCGCGCTGGAGATTGACCCCAGCGCCGCTGATGCTATGCAAACCGCATTCTCAAACGGCAGGATCACACATGAGCGAAATTTGGCTGCGCACCGGCGAGGCGACGGTTCTCGCCGCGGAGGGACAATTCACCGACGCCATGCCCGAGGTGATCATCGGCCATGTCAGGGGTCCCGTGGGACAGGCCTTCGCGGCGATGGCGGGTCAGGTCGCCGGCCATCCGCGCATGTTCGTCATTCGCGATCTAAATCAAATGGTGCGCCCGGCGACCATGATGACCACCAAAATGACGGTGCGCTCCAATGACTATGTCGAATTGCTCGGCGGGATCGTTCAGGCGGCGACTGGCGACGCGATCGTCGATTGCCTCGCGGAGGGCATTTTTCCGAAGAAGGAGGCGGAGCAGCTTTGCATGATCATCATGGTCTGGCTCGATCCGCGCTGCGCGACGGACAAGGCGCTCGACAAGCGCGATCTCTATCGCACCAATTATGAGGCGACGAAGCTCGCCATCTCACGCGCCATAAAGGGCGAGCCGACGATCGACGAACTGATCGCCAACCGCAAGACCATCAGCCATTACGCGCTTGAAGGCGTATTCGACGACTAAGCCGGCCCCCGAACCGGCCTCGACCGGCGTCGCGGCGCGCGCGAACGTCGATGTGAAGGGCTCAATTGAGCGGCGGCTTCGTTTCTTTCGTGGCCTCGGCCTTCGACGGCTTCGCTTTCTTCGGCTCCGCGCGCTTTCCGCCCGCCTCCAGCTCGGCCTGAAGCGCGAAAGCGCGCGCTTGCGTCAGCCGCAATGCGCAAAAGCCGGCCGCGTCCTGTTGCGCGTAATTGCGGCAGGCGACTTCGCGCTCGGAGGAGAACCCCGCCTGTTCGGCGGCGATCGTCTTGACGGCGGTCTTGTCCTTGCCCGCGCGCGCCAGCAGCGCGCGAAAATTCGCCCGCATTGTCGCCTCGGCGCCGCCCCGCGCGTGTTCGAACTGCTTGACCTCTTTGTCGTCGATCGTCGCCGCCGCGGGTCCCCAGAGCCCCGTGGGGTCGACGCGGCAATCGGCGGCCGCGAAATCGCATATTTTTTCCTCGCGGATGACGAGAACCGCGCCATCCAACACGTCGAGAGAGAATGGGCAGGCCTCGATGCCGACGTCATAGCGCAAAAGGCCCCTGGGCTTGCCATTGGCCTTCGCCTCGATCGGCGCGCCCGCGACGATATCGAGGCGGCAGGCCTCGCCCGGATGGGTTATTTGCTCGCCGGTCAGGGCGAGGGCCGTGATTTCGAGCCCTGCGCCGGGCGCCCGCCGGAGCCGGATCAGCCCCTCCGAGCCGTTAAGGACAAGATCGCGATCGACGATGGCGTCGTCGCCGGGCGGTTTGGGCGCGGCGGCCTTTGGCTTCGCCGCCGCGGGGGGCGCCGGGTTCGCGGCGTTCGTCGC
>DAITNE010000146.1:0-1514 GCA_036834765.1 Methylocella sp. | reverse complement strand
GTCGCGCCCTCGGGCGCGGCCTGCTGGGCGCCCGGCAGCATCAGCTGCGCCGCGGCGGGGAGCGCGGTCAAGGCGAGGGCGAGCGCCGCCGGCAGCAAAGCATATTTCAAAACTGGCCTCGGGGGGCACGAAAATCCCCTCTAGCCTAACCGGTCGGGCGCGCAAAGGAAATCGCCGCTGGCGAAGCCTCCCGAGCTGGTCTTTGCGGGGCGGTTTTGCGGGCTTGCGGGAAGATTGCGCGCCCCCGCGCGTCTTCGCCGCGCGTCGTCTTGCGCCGGCGCGGGGTCCTCTTATATTCGGGCCATCTTGCGCTAGCGCGTTATGATGCCAATTTGAACAGAGTCGGGGACCGGGCGGAAATCCGTCCGCCCAGAGCCGGATCGCTTCGGGGTCTGGTGGTCTTGCGTATCGAAAGGGAAGAAAAATCATGGCTAAAGTAATCGGAATCGATCTGGGCACCACCAATTCCTGCGTGGCGGTGATGGAGGGGACGACTCCTAAAGTGATCGAGAACGCCGAGGGCGCCCGCACCACGCCTTCGATCGTCGCCTTTACGGACGACGGCGAGCGTCTCGTCGGCCAGCCCGCCAAGCGCCAGGGCGTCACCAATCCGGAGCGCACGTTTTTCGCCATCAAGCGCCTGATCGGGCGCACCTTCGACGATCCGATGACCAAGAAGGACATGGGTCTCGTTCCTTACAAGATCATTCGGGCCTCCAACGGCGACGCCTGGGTCGAGGCCGACGGCAAGCAATATTCCCCCTCGCAGATCTCCGCCTTCATCCTGCAGAAGATGAAGGAGACCGCCGAGGCCTATCTCGGCCAGCCGGTTTCGCAGGCCGTCATCACCGTCCCCGCCTATTTCAACGACGCGCAGCGTCAGGCGACCAAGGACGCCGGCAAGATCGCCGGGCTCGAAGTTTTGCGCATCATCAATGAGCCGACCGCGGCCGCGCTCGCCTATGGGCTCGACAAGAGGGGCTCTGGCGTCATCGCCGTCTACGATCTTGGCGGCGGCACCTTCGACGTCTCGATCCTCGAGATCGGCGACGGCGTGTTCGAGGTGAAGTCGACCAACGGCGACACCTTCCTCGGCGGCGAAGACTTCGACATGCGCCTGGTCAACTATCTCGCCGACGAATTCCAGAAGGAACAGGGTATCGACCTGCGCCGCGACAAGCTTGCGTTGCAGCGACTCAAAGAATCGGCCGAAAAGGCCAAGATCGAGCTGTCGTCCACCACGCAGACCGAGATCAATCTGCCGTTCATCACGGCGGATGCGGCGGGTCCCAAGCATCTCACCATGAAGCTCACCCGCGCCAAGTTCGAGGCGCTGGTCGACGATCTCATTCAGAAGACCGTCGAGCCGTGCCGCAAGGCGATCAAGGACGCCGGCATCTCGGCGGCCGAGATCAACGAAGTGGTCTTGGTCGGCGGCATGACGCGCATGCCGAAGGTGCAGGAAGTCGTGAAGCAGTTCTTCGGCAAGGAGCCGCACAAGGGCGTCAATCCGG
>DAITNE010000145.1:0-5441 GCA_036834765.1 Methylocella sp. | reverse complement strand
GGGCCGCCGCCATTCTCAGCAATAAACTCGACGCCGGCGTTAGCCCCGGCGGCGAGGATGGTGTCGCTGGGGGTCAGATAAGTCCGCGCTCGGGCTTTTTCGGGTTCTTTACGCCGTGAGGAGCCGAGCGAGAGCGCCCGCTTCATTTCTTCACCGCGCGAAGCCGGCGGCGCCCTCCCAGATGGCGAGCAAGGATAACAGTCAGGCTTACCTGCAACGCCATCAACATATATAGTGAATGTACGGCTAGGATCACCGTTTGCGAGCGTGCATGATTCGCTATCTCTTCATTGGCTTAGAATAGTCCTGCAAGGTGGCTGGTGTTCTCAACCTCAGTGCGCCGCTCCGCCATTCTCGGCGACGGGCTAGGTCTCATGCCCGGGCTAACCGCCTCGGCGCACCCTGGTCGCTAATGCTGACGCCAATCGGGCATGACGGTAACCTTCCACCCGGCGCAGCGCGAGCAGACGAATCTTCGATGCTTTGGAATGTAGACGCGGAGCATCTCATCCGGCGGCGACAGCGCGTCGAAGTCGAAATAGGCGGAGCGCAGGCAGTTTGGCCAACGCTTGTCACGCTGAAGGCTGACAATGCCCGCGAGGCGGGTGTCGCCCTATGGTCGGGCGAGGGCCTGCATGTCGGCTATGCGCCATCGCGGATCGAAGCGCATTTCGCGATCTTCCGCAAAGCCCGCTTTCTTGCGCCGCGCTGGCGGCACGGTCGTCCGCGTCATTGGAGCAAAAGGGCAAGCCGCGCTTTTAGGGGTGGCGCGCTCAAACTCGCGGACTTCTTATGAGCATCGTCGTGCCACCGCCAGGAGACCACGGCCTTATCGTCTCCGCCGGTCTGCGCGCAGGCGATCGTGACGCGATAACCTGACGGATTCCTGCGGTATTGCGTTTCGAGGTCATTCTTGGCGTCGCCGCAGGCTGCCTCGCTGACGAACGCCTGCTGTAGCGTCACCGGCGGGGCGGCAACCGGTCCGATCTGTAGGATGACGCCGATTAACATCCACATGATGATGTCTCCCAAAAAGTTGGCTACACTTCGCCGCCTCAACCTGTGGGCAGACCTTAGTTCCTCCGAGTCTCAAGCATCCGTGGCTTTTCGCACAAGTGGCGCGACGTTAGGCATCCAGCCTCACAGTCCGCGCGGCTTAGCGACGAAGGGGTCGTAAGCGATCGATCGATGTCTATGACGTTTTCATCGTGATTCTGATTGAGCCGCGCCAAGTGGCGGCCGCCTAACTGTGAACGTCAAGGCGCTTGTGCGCCGCGCAGCGCATCGTTAATCTGACATTGCCAGCGTTGATGTCCGTCCCTGGATTGGCGCAGCCTGAGAAGAGCGGCAGTCGAAGCAAGGCGTCCGCTTTGCTCAAAAATGCTTCAGACCGCGATGGAGTGACGGACCGCGGCGGCGGCGAGATATTTATCAAAGACTGATGCGACGATCCGCGTCAGATGCATCGCCTCGGGCCTCAGCGCCAGTCCTTCCTTCGTTCGCGCGATGAGCCCGTCGCGTTGCAGTTCAGCGAGCGTCGCTTCTTCGGCGCCCCACCAATCCTCCGTGAAGCCGAAGGCGCGGCCGGCTTCCGCGAGGCCGACCGCGGCGTCGCACATGATCCGCTCGATCACATGCGCGCGCAGCGAATCCTCCGCGCTCAGCTCGTGGCCGCGCGCGACCGGCAGCCGCCCGTCCGCTATGGCCCGCGCCCACGCCCCCGTTTCAGAAATGTTTTGCACATAGCCTTTGGGCGTGCGGCCGATCGAGGTGGCGCCGATCCCAATGAGCGTGCGCGCCGGATCACTTGTATAGCCTTGGAAATTGCGCCGCAGCTTGCCGTTTGCGGCGGCGATTGCGAGCGTATCGCCGGGCCGCGCGAAATGATCGATGCCGATGCGCACATAGCCGCCTGCAACGAGCGCTTGCGCCGCCGCCTCGGCCTGCGCGGCCCGCGCCGCGCTCTGGGGCAACGCTTCGTCCGGGATCATCCGCTGGTTCTTCGCGGTCCACGGGACATGCGCGTAACCAAACAGCGCGATGCGGTCCGGCTGCATCGCGATGCATTGCTCGACCGTCCGGCGAAGCGCCGCCTCGGTCTGATGCGGCAGGCCATAGATCAGGTCGAAGTTGATGCGCCCGACGCCGGCGGCGCGCAGGCCCTCCGTGGCGCGCTCGACCATCTCCGGCGGTTGAATCCGGTTGATGGCCGTCTGCACTTTCGGGTCAAACTCCTGCACGCCGAAGCTTGCGCGGTTGAAGCCGAGCGCGCTGATCTCGCCGATCATCGCGTCCGTGAGCGTGCGCGGATCGCCCTCGATCGCGAGTTCGGCGCCGGACATCAGGCGAAAGCGCTCGGCGATGCGCGCCATGATGGCGGCGAGATCGGAAGGATCGATCGCCGTCGGCGTGCCGCCGCCAAGATGCAGGTGCGCGACCGGCATGCGCGCCGGCAATACGTCGGCTAGGAGATCGATTTCGGCGATCAAATCCTGGACGTAGGCGGCGACCGGCGCGTAGCGCGCGGTGAGTTTCATGTTGCAGCCGCAGTACCAGCACTGCTGCTTGCAGAACGGCACATGCAGATAAAGGGAAATGGGCTCAATCGGATCGAGCCCTGCGAGCCAGTCGCAATAGACCGATTGAGCAAAGTCCGCCGCGAAGTGGGGCGCGGTCGGATAGCTGGTGTAGCGCGGGACGGCCCGCCTCGCATATGCATCGAAGATAGAAGACATTCGCCTTTCTCTCAGGGGCCGCGCCCGTCGACCATGATCGCGCGCAAGATTTGCGTCATTTTCCATCCCCGCCCCAAGGGCAAGAGACCGCCGGGTCGCGGAAATCCGGGCGTTCCTTCCTATCAATCCTTTACAGCCGCGAGCCTGCGCACGCCAATATTCGGGATAAACAGAGACTCGGCGGCGCGAATCGTTATAATTCATGCTTGTCGTAAGGCTCTTCGATGCTTCATTTCGACTTCGATGGATTTGCGTCAATGACGATCAGCCAGACCCCGCCAGATGCGCCAAAATCACTTTGTGGATGCGCGAATTGCGCGCCGTTCGAACCGCGGCGCAAATTCCTCTCGGGTTCGATCGCCGCGCTGGCGCTCGCCGGGGGCGGACTGAACCTGCTGTCCGGCCGCCCCGCAGCAGCACAAACGACGCTTGAACCCGACGAAGCGCTGAAAGAGCTGTTTGATGGCAACGCCCGCTTCGTGGCGCAGGAATTGACGGCCTTCAACGACGATCTCCACATTCTGAAAAATAACACCATCGCCAAGCAGGAGCCATTTGCGGCGGTCCTGTCCTGCGCCGATTCGCGCGTGCCGGTCGAATTACTGTTCGACCAAAGCATCGGCCATGTCTTCGTTGCGCGGGTCGCAGGCAATATCTGCACGCCGGAGATCATTGCGAGCCTCGAATATGGCGCCGGCGCGCTGGGGACCAAGGCGATCGTCGTGCTCGGCCATTCTGGCTGCGGCGCGGTGAAGGCGACGATCGGAGGCAAGGCTGCGCCTGGACAGATCAGCGCCCTCTATGCCCCTATCCGCCCCGCAGTGGAGCGTGCGGGCCCCGATCTCGAAGCAACGATCAAGGCGAACGCGCAAATCCAGGCGGACCTGCTGCAGACGGCTTCGCCGCTGATCGCGGATCTCATCAAACAGAAAAAGATCAAGGTGATCGCCGCCTACTATAATCTCGCGGACGGCACGGTTTCGCAACTCGGCTAGGCGCGCAGGATTTGCTCAGACGAGACGCGGAAATTTAGCGGCTGGCGCGGCGAGAACGGTCTTGTTGACGAATTCGACGACGTCCGTGCGCGGCGCCCGCGAGGCTCTGGCGCAATTCAGATCGACATGCGGCGGCTGGGACATGGAGACGACGACGACGCCGGAAGGGTTATTGCCGAAAGCATAGTCGAGCAGGATTTCGCTCGCCATGAACGGCGGCCCATAGGCGAGCTGGGACGCAAGCGAGGCTAGACGGCCACCGTCGCCGACGAGGAGATGCGACAGGCGCTCATAAGCGCCGCCAAGCGCGTTGCGGAGGATGAAGAAGGCCGCGGCGTCGCCGAGCCTCGCCGCGCGAATGCGCTCGACCGTCCGGTGGAATGGATTATGGCGAAACTGGACCATCGCGAATTGGCGTTGAGGGCTCGCCGCCTCAATCGCTTCCGGGTCCCCTTCGATCGACAGGCACCGAACGTAGCCCTTCTCGACCACGCGCCGGAGCGCGGCGAGGAGCGCCGGATTGGCGCAGTCCTCGGGGCTCGGATCGTGCAGCGCGAGGACGTCGACGTAATCGGTCTGCAACCGCCGCAGGCTGTCGACGACGGAAGGTTCGATCAGCTCCGCACGCAACGGCTCCCTTTCCCGCGCCAAATTCATTTTGCCGAGCAGAAATGTCGATAATTCCGGAAAAGCGCTAAGAGCGCTCCGCTTGATCGAGCCGACGAGCTGCATCATCGGGGATAGCGCCGGGCGGCCGATGCCGACCTTTGTGCAAACAACGACCTGGTCGCGGCACCCCGCCAGAAAGCGCCCAAGGATCGTTTCCGCCGCGCCGTCGCCGTCAGGCGGCGCGACGTCGTACCAGGCGACGCCGCGATCGAAGGCGTAATCAAGGAGCCGGCGCGACTGCGTCTCCGAGAGGCGCGATCCAAGCGATGCGCAGCCAAATCCCAACGCGGAAACTTTTCGACCGAGACCCGGACAGACGACGGTTCTCATACGCGGATTCCCCTTTGTCGGTTCGCGAAATGGGCTCCAAGAGTCGGACAAAGCCACATGACAAGTCAATGGGGTGAGTCAAGCGGAATCGCTTGGGGGGCGGACCAGAACCGCGGTTGGCGTCACGCGGGCGGCTGCTCGTCCTTAGGAAGTTGGATGCGGCGTGGCGGCCTCAGCGCGCGAGCCGGATTCCCGGCGTAGACCATCCAGGGATCGAGATCGCGGAATGCGCAGCCGCGGGCGCCGAGCACGGCATTCCCGACGCTGACGCAGGGACCGATAAAAGCCTCGGCGGCCACCGAGGCGCGCCGTCCGATTGCGATCGGACGCGCCACCGTCTGAAAATAGACATCCTCAATGTCGTGTCCCGCCGTGCACAAAAGTCGTCGGCGGGAGCAGCGCCAGTTGCTGGGCCGGTGACGGTTCGTGTCCCTCGAGGCCGCCTGATAGATCGAATGGCAAGACTGCCGATTGGAAGAACGCGACCATTCCAGCCTGTCAGCAGCGCACGAAACAGGCCGACGCGCTGATCGCCGGCGGCCTATCTTGCCGGGACCAACACGCGCCGGTGCGCCGGGCGCTCGCGGCTTTGTTCGGCGGCGCCGTGGGGAAAGACACGGTCAGCCGAGTTTGGCGCAAGGTGAAATGCGATTGTGACGTCTGGAACACACGCTCCTTGAAGGACGAGCCGATCATCCGGCTCATTCTCGAC
>DAITNE010000144.1:0-5490 GCA_036834765.1 Methylocella sp. | reverse complement strand
CAAGCTCGGCCCCGACCAGTCGATCATGGGCGCGCTTTATAAGGGCCTCATCGCGGCCGGGCTGCTGTCGATCGTCGGGCTTGCGCTCGCGACCACAGCGACGGTCGGCTGGGGCGTCATTGGAACCGCGAGCGGGGTTCCGGTCTCGGGCGCGCATCTCTTCGCCTGCGGGATCATTGGGCTCATCGTCACCGGTTTCATCGTCGTCATAACCGAATATTACACCGGCACCGGCAAGCGCCCGGTGGTTTCAATCGCCCAGGCCTCCGTGACGGGACATGGCACCAATGTCATTCAGGGTCTCGCCGTCTCGCTCGAATCGACGGCGGCGCCGGCGCTGGTCATCATCGCGGGCATTCTCGCGACGAGCCAGCTCGCCGGGCTTTTCGGCATCGCGATCGCGGTGACGACGATGCTCGGGATCGCCGGCATGATCGTCGCGCTCGACGCTTTCGGGCCAGTGACCGACAATGCCGGAGGCATAGCGGAAATGGCCGGTCTGCCGAAGGAGGTCCGTCAGGTGACGGATGCGCTCGACGCCGTCGGCAACACGACGAAGGCGGTGACCAAAGGCTACGCGATCGGTTCGGCGGGCCTTGGCGCCTTGGTGCTGTTCAACGCCTATAGCCACGATCTGACGTATTTCGCCGCGAATCCGGACCAGTTCCCTTATTTCAGGGGAATCGGCGCGGTCTCGTTCGACATCTCCAATCCTTACGTCGTCGCTGGGCTGCTGTTTGGCGGGATGATCCCTTATCTCTTCGGCGGCATCGCCATGACCGCGGTTGGGCGGGCTGCCGGCTCCGTCGTCGAGGAGGTGCGCCGCCAGTTCAAGGAGAAGCCCGGCATCATGCTCGGCACGGAGCGGCCGGATTATGGCCGCGCGGTCGACATGCTGACTAAGGCGGCGATCAAGGAAATGATCGTCCCTTCGCTTCTGCCCGTGCTAGCGCCCATCGTCGTCTATTATGGCGTGCTGCTCATCTCCGGTTCGAAGGCGTCGGCCTTTGCGGCGCTCGGCGCGTCGCTGCTTGGCGTCATCGTCAACGGGCTTTTCGTCGCCATCTCGATGACGTCTGGCGGCGGTGCCTGGGACAACGCCAAGAAGAGCTTTGAGGATGGCTTCACCGACAAGGACGGCGTGAAGCATTTCAAGGGCGGGGACGCACACAAGGCGTCGGTCACCGGCGACACCGTCGGCGATCCTTACAAGGATACTGCGGGTCCGGCGGTTAATCCGGCGATCAAGATCACCAACATCGTCGCGCTTCTGCTGCTCGCCGCGCTGGCGCACTGAGGAAACCCGGACGTCGCCGCGATTGCGGCGACGTCCGGGCGCCGGCGGCCCGATCGGCGCTCGCCTAGAAGTGCAGAAGGTTGACGAACATTCCCTTGAGGAAGGTCGATTCGGCGCCGGCGGTCGGCGTTGTGCGGGAGACGAAATCGAACACCTTGCCGTCCTGCATGCCGTAGTTCGCGACGCGCTCGACTTTCTTGTTCTTGTCGAAATAGACGGCGAAAACGCGCTGGTCGACCAGCTTCGGCTGCAGGAATGCGACATCCCGGTCGGTGACCTGGGTCACATAATACCAAGCGTCGCCGCCGACCGTCGATGTCGTCGTCGGCGTTCCGAGAAGCGTGAGGATCTGCTCTGCCGAGGCGCCGACCTTCACCTGGTCGAGCGAGCGCGGGTCGCTCTGATATCCGTGGACGACCTGGCCGTCATAGCCGAGACATCCGCCTAGTGCGAGCGGAAGTCCGACAGCAAGTCCGAGCGAAAGCGCCGCCTTCAACGCGAATTTTGTGCGGACTGATCCAAAGCCTGACGCTGAAGCCGTCTTGCTGCGCGCGCGGGCCGCAATGCCGAACAACATGCCTGAAGTCTCCGCCTTAAAGGTGTCAACGCGATCGAAAGCCGGCCATCAGTTGCATTTGCGGCGAGGCTGAGCGATGCCTAACTTCCGCCCATGTCAAAAACAAGGTGACGCTCCAGGCTTGAGCCGAAGTGCGTCCGCCGGACCCAGTTAGGCTCTATAAGGTTAAGTGGACGTGAATTTCAAAGGTCATTTTCAACGCGGCGAAGTTTAACTGGCAAAAGTCGGAAAATTGTAAAATGCTTTCCTGGTTCTTCCGCGGCTCCCCCAATCGCCGATTGGTCGACCGCCTGCATGGCGAAATCGTGGCGGCCGCGCGCGATCCCGCGCTTTATGCGGATTATGCGATCGCGGATACGTTCGAGGGGCGGTTCGAGGCGATGACGTTGCATGTAACGCTCGTTCTGCGTCAGCTCAACACCATGGCGCCGCCGGCGCCCGAATTGGCGCAGGACCTCGCCGATGCGGTATTTTCCCACTTTGACGCCACGCTGCGCGAAATGGGCGTCGGCGACGTCGTCATTCCAAAGCGAATGAAGGCCCTCGCTGAGGCTTTTGTCGGCCGCGGCGTGGCCTATGATCAGGCTCTGTGCGCTGGCGGAGCGGCGCTGGCCGCGACGCTAGCCCGCAACGTCTATGCGGGCCGCGCGGATGCGGCGCGCCTCGCCCGCTTCGTCGAAAAGGCGCGCGCGGCCCTGGCCGAGGCTTCGTTCGACGCTTTCGCCGACGGTCCGGTTCCATTTCCAAAGCCGGCGTCGGTTGCCTGACGCCAGGGCGCGCAAGGAGGCTTTTGCGATGATATCGAAGGGCGAACCGAAACCCACCAAAGCGCGGCGGGGCCCCGCCGGCGAGCGCGCGCCCGCAGGCGGGGCGAGTAACCTGTCGCGCATCGTCGAGGTCGATGAAGTTCCCGAGGGGGGGCTTCAGATCGCGATACGGGCAGACGCCGCCGAGCGCGCGGCGATCGCAAAAAGCGCCGGCCTGATCGCGGTCGAATCGCTCGAGGCGGATCTCGAGATCGCCAAACAAGGGGAGGGGAAGTTCAAGGTCGTTGGCCCGCTGAGGGCGCGGATCGCGCAGACCTGCGTCGTCAGCCTTGAGCCATTCGAGAGCGAAATTCATGCCGAGGTCGCCGCGGATTTTGCGGGTCACGCCAGGAAGAGTCTTCCGCGGCGGAGCCGGTCTACGCGAGATGCGGCGCGGGAGACGGAGGCCGTCGATGACCTCGCGCAATCCTTCGCGGCGCAACTTGACGCGCCGGACCCAATCGTCGATGGGCGCATCGATCTTGGCGCCTTGGTGGAGGAATTCCTTGTTCTCAACCTTGACCCCTATCCGCGCAAGCCCGGCGTTCGCTTCGAGGGCGCCGAATTTTCCGGCGCGCCGGACGAGGCTGCATCGCCCTTCGCGATGCTGAAAAAGCTCAAAGACGCCGATTGAACGCGCAAACCGCGTTGGCGCAATAATAGCGGCGACAAACCTGCGTCAGGCCCAACTGGCGAGGCGGCCG
Organism: Methylocella sp.; assembly: GCA_036834765.1. Taxonomy (GTDB): domain Bacteria; phylum Pseudomonadota; class Alphaproteobacteria; order Rhizobiales; family Beijerinckiaceae; genus Methylocapsa. Next base: position 2,106 of record DAITNE010000144.1, on the reverse strand, counting down.
GGGAGACCGGGCGCCTTGCGGGGGTACGAGAAGCGCCACCGAAACGGCGGAATTTGCATCAAAAATCCATCCGTGTCCGGGTCGCCACTACCACGTTGGAACTTTATCCTATATTTGAACGGCGGCTGGCGCGCATTCAAACAACTGACCCGCACGATCTAAACCCCGGAAAACCGCTCCGCCCGGCACCGGCCCGTCCGCTGACAGCCGCCAATTAGGGTGATGTTTCAAACTCTTGTCATATGATCCTGTCGCCTGCCGCGAACCTGGCGCGGCGGCGCGCTTGAACCGAGTTGCGAACCTGATGCTGAAGCCAGTGCGAATAGCGCTCGACGCCATGGGCGGCGATTTTGGGCCGGAAGTGTTGCTTCCGGGAGCGGCCCGCGCGCTCGAGCGGGGCGAAAGCATCGCATTCTCCTTGTTTGGCGACGAAAAGCGCATTCGCCCCTATCTCGAAGCGAATCCGGCGCTCGCCGCCGTCTCGACCTTGCACCATACGGATGTCGCCGTGAGGATGGACGACAAGCCGAGCCAGGCGTTGCGCGCGGGGCGCCGCAATTCCTCGATGTGGCTAGCGATCGAGGCGGTCAAGAAGAATCAGGCTGACATCGCGGTTTCGGCCGGAAATACCGGCGCGCTGATGGCGATGGCCAAAACCTGCCTCCATACCATGCCGCATGTGGAGCGGCCGGCGCTCGCGGCGATCTGGCCGACCGTGCGCGGCAGGACCATCGTCCTCGACGTCGGCGCGTCGATCGGCGCCGATGCGCGCCATCTCGTCAATCTCGCCATCATGGGCTCCGCGATGGCGCGAATCGTTTTCGCCGTCGACCGTCCGACGGTCGGTCTTTTAAATATTGGCTCGGAAGAGATGAAGGGGATCGAGGAAGTCAAGAAAGCCTCGCGCCTCCTTCGCGAGGCCGCCCTGCCGAACCTGCAATATGTTGGTTTCGTGGAAGGCGGCGATATAGGCAAGGGGACGGTCGATGTCGTCGTCACCGAGGGCTTTACCGGCAATATCGCGCTGAAAACGGCCGAGGGCACCGCCAATCAGATGGCGCAATATCTGCGCGAAGCGCTAAGCCGGGATCTGATGTCGAAGCTCGGCTATCTTCTCGCCCGCAAGGGCTTCGCCGCGCTGAAGCAGAAGATGGATCCGCGCAACGTCAATGGCGGCGTTTTCCTCGGCCTCGACGGCGTCGTCATCAAGAGCCATGGCCACTCCGACGTTTTTGGAACCGCCGTGGCGATCGAAATCGCTTATACGATCGCACGGCACGAGCTGCTCGGTCGAATCCGCGATGCGATCGCCCTCTCATACGACGCGAGTCCGGCGCCCGCAAAGCTCGGCGTCTCGGGCGAACCGGCGGCCGCGCCCTCGCAGTCGTGACTGACTTCCAAATGGATGATCTCTTGAAAGATGCAGCGCCAGGCAAACTCCGCTCCGTTGTCGTTGGATTGGGTTCCTACCTGCCCAAACGGATCCTCAGCAACGCCGACCTCGAAAAATTCCTCGACACGACCGATGAATGGATTGTCCAGCGCACTGGGATCAGGCAAAGGCACATCGCCGCCGAGGACGAGCCGACATCAAAGCTTGGCTTGTTCGCCGCGACGGCGGCTCTCAAAGACGCCGGCTTGACGGCGGCCGACATTGATCTCGTGATCGTCGCCACCTCGACCCCGGACTACACATTCCCGGCTGTCGCGACGCAAATTCAGGCGGGGCTCGGCATGAACCACGGCGCCGCCTTCGATCTGCAGGCGGTGTGCTCTGGCTTTGTCTTCGCCGTCGCCACCGCCGATAAGTTTCTGCTGTCCGGATCGCACAAGCGCGCTCTGGTGATCGGCGCGGAGACCTTTTCCCGGCTGCTCGACTGGAAGGACCGCGCCACTTGCGTCCTCTTCGGCGACGGCGCCGCGGCGATTGTGCTGGAGGCCCAGCCTTCCGAAGGCTCCTCGCGCGATCGCGGCGTTTTGACTTCGCATTTGCGCTCAGACGGACGTTATCGCGACAAGCTTTATGTCGATGGCGGCCCCTCGACGACGAAAACCACCGGCGTGCTGCGCATGGCCGGCAGGGAGGGGTTCCGCCATGCGGTGGGA
>DAITNE010000143.1:0-5555 GCA_036834765.1 Methylocella sp. | reverse complement strand
GCGCGACGGGTCGCCCGTTGACCTCGGCCGCCGCGATGACGCCGCCAAGCGGCGCGCGCAGCGGGATCGTTAGGGCGCCCTGCGCGGCCGGCGGCGCGGGGGATGGAGTCGGCTTGGGATTTGGCTCGGGATTCGCCTTGGCGGTCGCTTTGGGATTTGCCGCCGATTTCGGCGCGGGCTTGTCGGCGGCCTTATCCCCGGATTTGCCAACAGGTTTACCCACAGGCTTATCCAGAGACCTATCAACCGCTTTCGGAGGCTTTTCCACAGCGGCCGGTCTCTTGGGCGGGATCGGCGCCGCCGCCGGAGCGTCCGGGACCACCGCTGCGGCTTTCTCATCAAGTACGAGCGGCGCCGCGGCGAGATCGGCCGGCAGTTTCCGCGCGCGCGGCCCGAGCGTGAGGGCTGGCCCGGCATTGGCGAAAATCTCGTAATAGGCGCCCTTGTCAATGTTTTGAAGGCCGAAGTCGATCGTCGCGCGGCTCGGGGCTGGCGAAACCTGCGGCGCGAGGCCCGGCTGGCCGAAGGTCACGTCGATGACGCCCGCCGCGTCGCGAATTGGATCGAGCTTCACCATGTAGAAACCCGCCTCGACGTCCCACTGCTGCGGGATCTCGCCATCCGCGCGCGGCGCATTGCTTCCAAGCAATGGCTCAAGCGTCGGGACGACGCCGGGACCCGACGTGCTGAGAGCGACGGGACCCGCGCTTGCGATCTCGAAAATCAGGCTCGATGGGCCGCGCAGATTGAATTTTCCGCGCCAGGCTTCGCCGCGCGCGACCCGCAGCGCTTTCGATGCGACGACCGTCCCCTTGCCCTTGGCGAAGCGCGCGAGCAGCACGGTCGCCGGCAGTTCGTCGCCCCCTTCGCCCGCGACGTCGACGGCGATGAGATGCGGGCCGGCCTGATCAACCTTCAGCGTGTTGGACGGATCTAACGCGCGCAGGCGAAACGCCTGTCCCTCGAAGCCGGTGATTTCGGCGACAGCCGGCTCCTTTCCCTTCGCGGGGACGGCGACCGCGGCGATCGGCTCGCGGCTGGTCTTGGTTATCGCGGCGCTGATGGGCTCGGCGGCGCCCCGCGCGACGCTGAGCTGCGCCGGCGCGACATCGGGCGTCTCGAGCCGCACATAGGTCGCGGGCGGCGCAATCTCGAAACGCGCCGAACCGAACGCGTCTATGACGCCCTCGAACCAGCCCCCAAGCAGCTTTTGCGGCGGCCCGACGCGAATACGGAATGGATTTCCAGCCTTCCCGTCGGCCCAGGCGGCGGGCGCGCCGCCATAGGCGGTGACGAGATAAAGCCCGGGCTCGACGGCGCCATCGATCCGCAGTCGTATCATTGGATGGCCCGCGACGGGTTCGAGCGTCGCGACGCCCGGCTTGAGATCGACGAGGTCGGCGCCGTTGCGCCAAAGGCGCAGATCCCGCAGCGCGCGCCCGGTCGCCTCCACCGAAGCGCCAGCTCCGGGGCTGACGATGATCCAGTATGAACGCTGTTCGAGATCGCCGAGTTCGCCGCTCGCCTCGCCGCCGCGCAGCACATCGCCGGGCCCAGCGCCAACGCCGCGGAATGGCGTGACGCTCAGCTTCGCCTCGCCGGTAGCGCCCGCGGCGCCGAGGCTATGGAGCCTGTAGACGCCGCGATCGAGCAGAACGTCGAGGCGGCCGTCGCGCACGCCCGCCTTGCCTGAAACCTCGCCCGGCCCGGTCATCATGTCGACAAGCTGCAGTGCGACGCCGCCGCCGCTTTGCGCGCGGATCGAAAACCGTCCCGGCGTCTCGACGGTCAACAGCGCCGTCTCATCCGTCGCCGCGGCGGAGACGCTCGGCTGCGAAAGCCGCGCCGATGGATCGGGCGGAACGGGCGGGAGCTTGTCCGTATTCGGATTGGCGCAGTGCGCCGGCGCAATCTGGAGCGCCCATAGAAGCGCCAGCGCGAGAACGAGCACGCCAGACGAGCGGAAAGCGCGCCCGGCGCGGAAAAGGCGAAACCAGCTCAGCACGAACGTCCTCCGCTCTCGTTCCGCCAAGAGAACTCACGCGTCCATCAAGATCAATGTTCGCGATCAATGCGCAACAAAAATGAATTTGCGCACGGAGTTTGGCGCGCGGCTAGCCGCGTTTGGGAGATCTTTTGTGCATCGCCGCTGACCGGCCTTCGTTGGCCTGACGGCCCGGCACACCCGATAGACCGGCGTCGCCAACCTCTTCCCAGCTGAGAGATCAGGCGTTTAAGATGCCTGCAGGCGATTCGATAAGGGCCGCATTGGGAGGCGCACATGGACTATCGCAAAGCGTTCTTCGTCGAGCCCGGTAAGAAATTAAAGCTGAAGGATTTCGATCCGAATTCGACAGAGGGCTGCGATTCGAAGGAGGCCGCCGCCGGCGGCCTCGACGCCTATGCGCTGGCGCTCGCCCATCAGCAGAAGCTGCTCTATGCTGAAAAGAAGCATGCGCTGCTCATCGTGCTGCAGGGATCGGATGCGTCCGGCAAGGACGGCGCCATTCGCCGGACGTTCACCTGCTTCAATCCGCAGGGCGTCAACGTCACGAGCTTTAAGGAGCCGACGCCGGTGGAGCTCGCGCATGATTTTCTCTGGCGCATCCACTGGCATGTCCCGGCCAAGGGGGATGTGGCGATCTTCAACCGCTCGCACTATGAGGACGTGCTGATCACGCGGGTGCGCAAGATCATCGACGATAAGACGGCCGTCGACCGTTTGGCCCGCATCCGCGACTTCGAGACCCTGCTCGTCGAAAGCGGCACGGTGATCTTGAAGTTTTTCCTGCATATCAGCAAGGAGGAGCAACTCGCCCGCTTCGAGAAGCGGCTGGTCGATCCCGAGCGCAACTGGAAGATCAGCGAGGCCGATTATTCCGAGCGGCCCTTCTGGGACGATTACATCAAGGTCTATGAGGACGCCTTGAGCGCGACCAGCACGAAGAGCGCGCCCTGGTATGTGATCCCCTCCAACCGCAAATGGTTCCGCGACCTCGCCCTCTCGCAGATCGTCGCGGACGCATTGGACGATCTCCACCTACGCTTTCCCGAACCTACGGTCGATCTGGCGGAGATCCGGCTCAAATATCATGCGGCGCTGGCCGCGCAGGAGGCGGACAAATAGGCGCGGCACCGCAACGCTACGCCCCGTCGAGCATGCGCAGCGCCTCTCTCGTGTCGACGTCGACCAAAACGCCATCGTCTTCGACGAGGCATTCGACGACGCGCGGGCCGAGGGAATCGATCAGGCTACGCGCGCCGCGATCGCCTTCCAGCGTCGCAATCGCGGCGAAAAGATCGCGACCGAGGAGCACCGGATTGCCACGCTCGCCCGCCCGCACGGGCGCCGCCGCAAGCGGCGCCGGCGCATCTTCCGCAAGACCGCGCTCAAAGGCGCCGATGAGCCGGTCGATCAGCGCGACTGAGACCAGAGGCATGTCGCCAAGAAGGATCAGGGCGCCGGCGCATGTCGCGGGCAGAGCCGCGACGCCGCGCCTCAACGAACTGGCGAGGCCCGTAGCGTAGTCCGGATTGGCGGCGAAGGAGACGTCGAGGTCCTGCAAGACGGCTTCCACCTCGGCGCCCTGATGGCCGGTGACGACGATGACCGGCCTTGCCGAGGAAAGCAGCGCCGCCTCGGCGACATGACGGACAAGCGGTTTGCCACTGAGCGCCGCGATGAGTTTGGTGGCTGATTCGGAGCGCCCCGCAAAACGCGTCGAGCGTCCAGCCGCCAGGATGATCGCGGCGATGTCAGTCATCGGCGGGCCCGCGAGGCCGCGGGCGCGATGCGATCTCCCTCAAAAGGCCGCTGGCGTCCATGCGGCGGCAATGACGCGTCCGCCGAAGCCCGGATTGTAGCCGCCAGCGCGGCGGCCAACGTCGTTTCATGACCTCGCCCGCATCATCTATCATCATCCTGAGCTCTCGCCGATGCGCTGGAGGCGCGCGACCGCCCGCCCGACAGATGGAGGGCGGTCGCGCCGCAGCGGTCGGAGCTAACGCTTTCGCGGGTCATCCTTCGCGTCGAAATAATCCATGCCGAGAGGACCGATCCCGCTTACCTGGGTTACATATTCGCCTGACTTCGCCCAATGGAAGTGCACCGTCCCACCGGGGAGAATGATCACGCTCCCGGGCGGGTAGGCGACCAGCTTTTCAGGATCGAATTCCTGTCCGCGCCCGATGTAGAACACGCCGGAAATCACGGTGTAAATGCGATCCTCCGGATGCGCGTGCGGCATCAGTTTAACGTCCCAAGGCAGCTTCACCCGAACGACATACGGCCCCGGCTTGGAAATGTCTCCGATCAAGACGCTAAGCCGAGCCGACTCAGGGAACGCCGCGAAAGGCGCCCATTTTACGTCGTCTGGAAATATTTCACCCCAGACATCGGGTTTCATGCCCTCGGGCATTATGATGTCTCCAAACACGCTCGCAGCGATCAGTGATCCGCAGACGTCGATGCGCTTGGTATTTGTCTCCCCCGCGCCGGCATGGAAACTTCCCGGTTTTGGCGCCTCAGAAGCCGCGAAGACGGACCGCCGCGATCAGAACCCGGATCGCGCTTTTTGGTTGCATCACGAAAGTCTCGCCGTTGGGAGTCTCCCCGCTGGACACGATATTGCTTTTAGCGCCGGCCGCTTGGCCAATGCGGCGGATGAGATATCCCACGGCACAGGTTAGGCTTAATCTTTTGTTGTAAAGTCGGTTGCTTGGCCAAAAAATGGCCGCTTACCCTCCAGGAGGCCGCCGACGCCCATGCGGCGAATATCCTCTCCGTCGACGTCGAGCCCCGCGAGCAGCCGGTTCAGGACAAGATCGAAGCCGTTCTCCTTCGGCGAGCGCGCGCAGCCGGGGGCGCCAATGACGGGCTTTCGCGGATGGCCCGGCAACGAGCCGAGCAGCAGAAGATTGCCGGGATCGACCGGCATGCCGAAATGCGCGACCCGCCCGCCTGCTTTCAGAATTGCGCTGGGTATCACGTCGCGGCGATCGGCGATTGCTGAGGCGCCGAAGATGACGATCAGGTCGCTCAGAGCCTCGATCCGCGACAACGCGCCAGCGAGCGCGGCAGCCTCATGGCGCGTGCGCTCTTCAACCGCGATCGCGCTGCCCGCGCCGGCGAGCCGCGCATCGAGCGCGCGCAGGGTTTTCTCGACGACCGACGGTTTGAGGCCCGGCAGCAGTGTCGAGACGACGCCGACCCGCAGCGGCTGGAACGGCGCCACCGCGCGCGGCGCCGCGCCCGCGCTCATCAATGCCCGTTCGAGAAAGGCGCGTGGAATCGCGAAGGGGATGATCTTCACCGTCGCCGCCATCTCGCCCGCGAGAACGCGCTGGAACGGCGTGAGCGTCGCGACGGCGACGCTTTCGTCGATGGCGTTGATGCGGTCAATCGCCGGGGCATCGACGATCAGGACGCCGCTGCGTTCGGCAATGAGGTTGCAGCGGCCGGTGAAGGCGTCGTCGATGCGAAGGTTCGCGCCGGCGAGGCCGCGCGCGATGGCGAGCGCCGCCTCATTCTCCGTAACATCGTCGACCTCGATCTC
>DAITNE010000142.1:689-5557 GCA_036834765.1 Methylocella sp. | reverse complement strand
GCCGCGCAGATTCCACAGTTTCCAGAACTTCCAGCGCCCATCGGCGCCGACGCGCGGATCATTGATGCGCCCGCCTTCGCCTGGACCTTCGAGGTCCACGAGCCGTTCGGGACCGACCTCATCGTCGCCATCTCCGCGGCGCAGCCGATGGACGCGCTGGAGGCGGCCTTGAAGCGCCTCAGCCATTATCGCAGCGCCGGCGAAGTTTTGAAGCTGATTGCGCTCACGGCCCCGCCAGACGCCCGCGTCGGCGTCGCCGCGCTGCAAAGCGCGCCCTGACGCCGGCCTATTCGACGAGGCCTATGCGACCAATCCGGCCTTTGCGTCGGCCCGCCGTTTCGCCGCGCGGGACAAAGCTTCGTTCAATTCGCCGCCGAAGATGAAAATGGCGGCGACCATGTAGAGAAACACAAGCGCAATCATCACCGAGGCGAGACCCGCGTAGGTCGTCACATAGTTGCGCGCGAATTCCGCCAGATAGCGGCCGAAAACAACGCCGCCCGCGACCCACAGGGCAAAAGTGAACAGGACGCCGGGCAGGATCTGGAGCAACTTCCGGCGCCCTGCGGGCAGAAGCTTGTGGACGGTGACGAGCGCGAGGAGCAACACAAGAGTCGCGATGCCGAAACGGCTGAAGGTGACGAAGCTATCGAGCGGTTCGATATGCGGCGCGATGCGTAGCGCAACGTTCCAGATCAAGGGTGCCAGAACGACGAGCAGCGTGAGCGTCAGCAAAGCAATCGCGCCGACGAGCACATAGGCGATCGATTCGAGGCGCAGCAGCCACCACGGCCGCGTCTCCTTGACGTCATAGGCGCGGTTGAGGCCAACCCGCAGCGCCTCAACCGCGCTCGACGAGAAGTAGATCGACAGCACGACGCCGATCGTCAGCAGGCCGCCGCGCGGCTGCGTCAGCACATTGTGGACTTCGTTCGCCAGAGGCTTCGCGACCTGTTCGGGCCAAGTCTGGAACAGGATCTGCACAGCCTCATTAGCGAGGTTTTCGGAGCCGAGGAAGCCCGCGAGCGCCGTCACGAAAATGAGAAAGGGAAACATCGAGGTGAGGACGGTGAGGGCGATATAGCTTGAGATCGCCCAGCCGTCGTCCGCCACAAATTCCATAGCCGCATCGTAGAGAATGGCGAAGGCAGATCGCATCTTAAGAAAGCCTCGTTTCCGGGAGCCGGCGGGCCTAAATTACAGGAGTTGAACGCCGATCCGCAAAAATGTTTGCTCGCTGAGGCCGGCGGTCAGCCGGCGCGTGGCGCGATCGCGCCCGATTCTCATGTTCATGCGCTCCAGGGATAGGCTCCTGACGCCCCCGCGCCGGCAAGCTCGTCCGGGGGGCGTGAACATGAGCTGAATGCGCCTGTTTTTCCCCGAGGGCGAAGAAAGCCTCACCCGGCGCACAGGCGTGATCGTGGTTTCGGCGCCGGCTTCAGAAGCTCTGCCGCTGGGCGCCGGTCGCACCCGAGCGTGCGATATGACCGTCAAATCTGGAAATTTGTTCTCGAAGAGCGTAAGTATGCGGCGCATGGCGCGCGGCGTTGAATGGGCTACCCTTCCGCCGCCTTATGGGGGGCCGTCAAATGACGACTGTAAAGCAGTTGCTCGATCAGAAGGGCCGTGAGGTTTTCTCGATCCACCCGGACGCCACGGTCTTTGACGCGATCAAGAAGATGGCCGACAAAAACGTCGGGTCGTTGGTTGTGTTGGACGACGACAAGCTCGTCGGCATCATAACAGAACGTCACTATGCTCGAAAGGTCGTGTTGGAAGGCCGCGCATCGCCGGCGACTCCAGTTCAAACGATTATGGAAACCAGCGTCATCTACGCCAAGCCTCAGCAATCCGTTGAAGAATGCATGGCTGTCATGACCGACAAAAAAATCAGGCATCTCCCTGTTATTGAAAACGGACGCTTGATTGGCATCATATCCATCGGGGATCTCGTTCAGGCGATCATCAGCCACCAGCAATTCACGATCGAGCAACTGGAGTTTTATATCCACCGTTAACAGGGCGCTTGAAATCTCAAGCGCGCCGCATCCGCCGCGCTAATCTTACTGACCGGCAGTCCGCCGACGCTCCGCCTCAGCCTCCTGCTCCAACTGCAGGATATGGTTTCGCACGAGTTCGAACCTCGCTTCGACGATCTCACTGAAAAGCGGATCCTTCCGGTCGGTCAATGTCGTGGCGATCTCCGCCCAGTCCTGAGGTCGAAGAGCCCTGACCGCGGCCGGAAAGAAATCACGTTCCTCCATCGCGATATGGCGGCGCTCTTGCGCGATGAAGTCGCGAATGATGTCGTCAACGCGCCGCAGGACTTCCTGATCCTTCAGGACGCTCTCGACCGCGTGCGCGACCCGGCGCAAACGTTCGGAGCCGCTCCGATGCTCGGCCGCGAGATCGCCAATTTTCGCAGCCGCGGCGGGATCGCGCGCTGTCAGCTTCTTGAATACCATCTCCTCTTGCGGATGATGGTAGGCGTCGGGATAGACCTTGAAATAGGAGATGACCGCCCAGACAACCTCGTAGTCGGGCCGCTCCGTCCGATCAAAGACACTGAGCTCCCGCTCAAGAACGAGGAGCAGCTTTTCGATGTTGCGATGTTCTTGACGCATGACATCGATGATCATCGGTTTGATCTTTCACGAATTTCCTAGGCTGGTCTACCATTGGGCCAGCCGCCCGGCATTGCGACAGATCAATCCGGTGCCTGCGCACTTGCTAAGCCGCGGCGGCGCGATCACCATGGCCGCATTTCGGTTCAATTCATTCATTTGCTGACGGGAGGGGACGATGATCGCAGCGCTCTCGATAATTCTCTTCGTTATCGCATTGTGGCTCGGCTGGAAGTGGGACGGCGAACGCCGCCGCGTCGCAAGCCTGAGGAGATACGCCAGCGTGCTCGCCGGATACGCCGATTTGAGCCGGGTGCCGTTCGAGCGATTGCAGCAGGTCCCGTTTAACTGGGTGGAGATCGGCCACGGCGGCGACAACAGCCCCGAAACATTCGCCAACATGAACGATTGCCCCTGCCGGCACACCTACACCTGCGCCACGATCCAGTTTCCGTTGAACGCCTGGCCGAATCCGAACCCTGATCCGACCAAGGGGTTTCCCTGGAATGCGCCGCCGCGCGCGCGCGAGCCGTGGCCCTGTCCCGGCAATTGTCTCATCGTTCCGACCAAAATCTGGCGCGGATGGGACGTCCAGCAGAACACCAAGACTGGCGCCATCATCCTGAACATCAACACATTCTGCCAATATCACTGCAAGGAGCCGACCGATTCCGACATCAACAAGGTGCCGGAAGGCGCGATACTTCCGCCGGAGCCCGAGCCGGAACCGGAGCCTGAACCTGACCCGGGCGAGATCAATCCCACTTGAGATCGAGCGCGCCGCGCGGGATTTTGGATTTTTTCTGTTCCATGTTCGGAAGCTGCGTGGTCGATCTCCCCACTCCGTAAAGCTCGCCCGCGCCGCATGATCGCCCGCTAAACGCAACAGTTGCAGCGGATGCCGATAAAGCCGCCCCATTTATCGCCGTTTCGCCGCCATGGATAACGGGCGCCGCGCGCTGTGGCGCACACCATGGATAACGATCTCATCCTCAGTCGGTTGATAGAAAATCAGATAGGGATAGGGAGAAGCCACCACCCGGCGCAGGCGCCCCTTGCTTGTAGGCTGGCCAGCATGCGGATACTGCAACACGAGATTGATGACGGCCTGAATTCGCGCCTGTACATGACGGGCGCCCAGCGGCGAACGCTCTGCGATATAGGCCAGAACCTTATCGAGTTCGGCGGCGCCGCGAAGCGTATAGCGAAGCCTCACAGGCCATGCTTCGCCCAGATGGCGCGCACCTGTTCGTCCGTTGCAAACTCGCCGCGCTCAGCCTCCGCCAGAGAGGCTTCAAACGAGGATGCCTCCTCGGCGGTCAGCTGGATCGGCGGCTGTTCCTCGCCGGCGAATTGCAGCAGCATGCGCGCAAGCGCATCCTGCATGTCAGGGGGCAGCGCGCGAGCGGCTTCAAGGGCCTGTTCGAGAAGCTTTGTCATAATCAAATACTACGCCTCTCCCGCAATGCCTGAAAGCCCTTTTCACGCCTCGCTTGTCCGCGTCATTTCTGCACAAAAAGGGTTGCGGATCAACGTTCGGAATTTTGAGCGCAGACATTCAAACCGACCCGCAATTCCTCCCGCCCTTGAACTCTCTGCCTCAGACGTTCTAGATTCGTTCCGGTCGCCCTGCGAATCACCTGAGCCTTTGCATGGATCGCGTCATCTTTTTGCTCGCTGGGGCGCCGGTCACGGTCGCACAGCTGCTGCTCGCCGCTGCGGCGCTCGCGCTCGCAACTCTCCTTTTCATGGCGCTCAGCCTCGGCCGCGCGGCGCGTCAGCGCGCGCTTGAGGCGGCGGAGGCGGCGGAGCGCCAGCGCGAGATGAAGCAGGCTTTCAGCCAGATCGCGCGGCAGAACGCGGAGCTGTCGGGCCGCATGCGCAGCGTCGCCGAGACCCTCGGCGCGCGCCAGGGCGATCTTGCCCGCTTCGTCGCCGAGAGGCTAGATCAGGTCGGCGCGCGCGTCGGCGCCGGCGTCGAGGCGTCGGGCAAGAGCGCCGGCGAGCAGCTTGCGAAACTCAATGAAAGGCTGGCGGTGATCGACGCCGCGCAGACGCGGCTAACGGGCCTGACGCAGGAGGTCGTCGGCCTGAAAGAGATCCTCGCCAACAAGCAGGCGCGCGGCGCCTTTGGGCAAGGCCGGCTCGAGGCGATCGTCAGGGACGCGCTGCCCGAAAGCGCCTATGCGTTTCAGCATACGCTGTCGAACCGGATGCGCCCCGATTGCGTCATTCGCCTGCCCG
>DAITNE010000142.1:0-679 GCA_036834765.1 Methylocella sp. | reverse complement strand
GGCGATCCGCGGCTCATGGTGATCGACGCCAAATTTCCGCTCGAAGCCTTCACCGCGCTTAAGAGCGCAAGCGGCGAGCCGGCGCGCAAAGAGGCGGCGGCGCGGGTGCGATCAGATGTCGGTAAACATATAAAGGACATCGCCGAGCGCTATTTCCTGCCCGAGGAGACGCAGGACATCGCGCTTTTGTTCGTGCCCTCGGAATCGCTTTACGCCGACATCAACGAGCATTTCGACGATGTCGTCCAGAAGGCCCACCGCAGCCGCGTCATTATCGTCTCGCCTTCCCTCCTCATGATGGCGGTACAGGTGATGCAGGCGATCGTGCGCGACGAGCGCGTGCGCGAGCAGACGCATATCATTCAGGCGGAGGTGCGCCGGCTCGTCGAGGACGTTTCGCGGCTGCGCGCGCAGGCGGCGAAACTGCAATCGCATTTTGGCGCCGCCGAGGAGGACGTGGCGGGGCTCCTCGCGAGCGCCGACAGAATCGCCAAATGCGGCGAGCGGATCGACCGGATGGATTTCGCCGCGCCGGACGCGGACCCCGAAAAGCTGAAGGCCGCCGAATAGCGCTTCAAGTTGGTAGGATGACGATCATCATATTAACTTTCCCCCGCCGCCACGCGCATCGTCAGGGCGGCGGCCGTCGGGACCCAGCCGCCTCCGTAGCCTCCGAGCA
>DAITNE010000141.1:0-5557 GCA_036834765.1 Methylocella sp. | reverse complement strand
CTAGCCTTGGCGTTTCCGCTTTGGCTGGCCATCCCGACAACCTTCGACAAAGCCAATGGGCGGTGGGGCTCGGCAATCTGGACATTGGCGGCCCATTCTCCGCATCTCGGGGCGCATTCCCTTGTCATGCTTTTATTGACCTTCGTCGGCGTATTTGCGCTCACCGCGATTTGGGTTCATTCCCATCAGCGGAATTATTTTCCGGCGGAATTTTTGTTGCTGACGTTTTATTTCGTCGGCTGCGCCGCTCAACCGCTGGCCTGGCAGCGCTACGTCGAGCCGCATATTTTTCTGACCCTCGGCGTCTTTACGGCGCGATTGACAAAATCAAAACCATGGTCCGACGCTATTCCGGCCGGCCTTGCCGTCGCCAGCGCCGCGTTGACCGTTCTTCACACCACGGGCCGTTTGTGAGCGGCGGACGTCCGATTGAATCAATCCGCCTCGCGCACGCCCTCCCGCGCGTCGAAGCGCTGGCTCGCCCAGGTGACCTGATGCGTGGTCCAGCCGCGCAGCCACGCCGCGAGAGCCACGACTTCCCGGCCGAGGAAGGCGAGCGGCGACCAGATTGAAATCTCCCACCCCTTCAGCGCGGCGAAGACCGTCTCGGCGACGAACCAGAGGGCGAGCGTCGCGGCGAAAGCCGTGAGGGCCGATAAGCCCGCGAGCGGCGCCGCCAGCGCCGCCGCGACCGCGGCGGGCAACGGGCTGGCGAGCGGCTCAAGCGGATAGGAAATCAGCTCGTTGGTGCGGCGGATGACGCTCCAGCGGGCCTGTCGATGATAGACGTCGGCGAGGTAGCGGAAGCCGATCTCCTGGGCGACCGTCTCGTGCGCGAAGACGGTTTTCAGCTCGATCCGCGCGAACGCCATCGAGATCGCCGTATCCTCCGCCAGATTCTGGCTCATCGCCGCGACGCCGCCGGCGCGCTCGAGATCGCTGCGCCGCAGCGCCATGATCTTGCCGATGCCGAAGCCAAGGCCAAGCGTCGAGGCGCTGAGGAGAAGCCGCGCATGGGCGTTGATGATCGAGGCTTCGATCCAGCCGCCGATGGATTCCGCCCGCACGGCGACGGGCACCGCGACCACGAGGCCGACGCCCGGCGCGAAATTTTGCAGGAAAACCGCCAGCGCGTCAGGCGCCAGCGTGATGTTCGAATCCTTGGTGAGGATGTAATCATGCCGCGCCTCAGCCAGCGGCGCCGCGAGATTGTTGAGCTTGGGACTGACCGCGGCGCAGCCCTGCGAATGGATGAATCGGCACGCGGCGGCCGGATGCGCGGCCGCGAGGCGGCGCGCCGCCTCGAGCGCCGGCGATTCAACCTCCGCGGCGCTGATCAGGATTTCATAATCTGGATAGTCCTGGGCGAAAACGGAGGCCTGCGCTCTTTCAAAGCCCGGATCGAGACATTTGATCGGCAGAATCACGGAGACGGGCGGCTGCGCCGCGGCGCGCGCGCGCCGCTTTTGCACAAAGGGCTGCGCCAGGCCGCAAACCAGCGTAAAGCACAAAAGCCCCACGGCGATGCACCACCAGATCACGCCGGCAAAGCTGAAAAAAGTCGCCGCCATACCCGGTTCCATCGTCAAGAACGGCCATTTTTCGGCGATTCATCGATCGCCACCGCACGGGTTAGAGCATCTTTAGCGCCGCGGCGCCAATCCCAGCGGCGCCGCCCGCGCGCAAATGGCGCAGACGGCTGGCCTTTGGCGGTCGACGCGGATGACGCGAGGGCGGCCGAAGCGAGGCTCCCACTTTTCCTCATCCCGCTCTAAGGTCAGGAGAGCGCCGCCATCCCTCCGTCAAGGACGCCCGAGTGCCCGAACTGCCTGAAGTCGAAACGGTGCGGCGCGGCCTTGAGCCCGCGATGGTCGGCGCGCGTTTCGTCGCGGTCGAGCAGAGGCGCCCGGATCTGCGCTTTCCGTTTCCGGACGCCTTTTCGGAGCGCCTCGCCGGCCGGCGAATCGTCGCGCTCGGCCGGCGCGCGAAATATCTGCTGGCCGACCTCGACGACGCCAACGTGCTTGTCATGCACCTTGGCATGTCCGGATCGTTTCGCGTCGAAAGCAGGGGATCGGAGAACTCGCCCGCGCCCAGCGGCCCACAAAAAAATACCGCGCATGACCACGTGATCTTCGCGCTATCGACCGGCGCGCGCATCATCTACAACGATCCGCGACGGTTCGGCTTCATGCATCTCGTTCCGCGCGATGCGCTCGCGGCGCATCCCCTGTTCAAAACGCTGGGTCTTGAGCCGCTCGGCAATGAACTCGACGGCGCGGCGCTGGCGCGGCTCTTCACCGGCAAGACGACGTCGCTGAAGGCCGCCCTGCTCGATCAAACTCTGGTCGCGGGCCTCGGCAATATTTACGTCAGCGAGGCGCTCCATCGCGCCGGCCTGTCGCCGCGCCGCGCCGCCGGGAGCCTCGCGCGCAAGGACGGCGCGCCGACGGAGCACGCGCATAGGCTCGCCAAAACGATTCGCGAAGTTCTGGAGGAAGCGGTGTTGGCTGGCGGGTCATCGCTGCGCGATCACCGCCAGACCAATGGCGCGCTGGGCTATTTCCAGCAAAGTTTTCGCGTCTACGACCGCGAACTCGGCCCCTGCCCGACGCCCGGCTGCGATGGCGTCATCCGCCGCATCACGCAGTCCGGGCGCTCGACCTTTTTCTGCGGCGTCTGCCAGAGATGAGGCAGGCGCCGGCCGTCACGAACTGTGAGTCGGCTGCGCGTTTCCGAGAACAATGACTTTCGAGCCGACAGCCGCGGTCTGATAAAGATCCATCACGTCCTGATTGACCATGCGGATGCAGCCCGAGGAAACGCTGGAGCCGATTGTCGCCGGCTCGTTGGTGCCGTGGATGCGGAAATAGGTGTCGGCGCCGTCGTGCCAAAGATAGTGAGCGCGCGCGCCCAGCGGATTATCCGGGCCGCCCGGCATGCCCAATCCGCTCTGCAACTGGCTCATCTGTTTCACCAGATCCGGCCGGCGTTCGAGCATTTCCTTCGGCGGATACCAGTCCGGCCATTCCTGCTTGTTGTGAATCTCCGCCTCGCCGGACCACGCGAAGCCCTCGCGCCCGACGCCGACGCCGTAGCGCATCGCCTGGCCGCCCTCCAGCACATGGTAAAGATAATGGGCTTGGGGATCGATGACGATGGTTCCCGGCTTTTCGGGGCCGGCGTAAGCGACCCTGGTGCGGCGGAAAGCCGGATTGAGATCCGATGGCGGGACCGCCGCAACGAGAAATTTCCCGTCCTGGGTCGAGCCATACATCTGGCCGTAGTCGCCTGCGGCGCCGATGACGGTCGTCGCCGGAGAGCCTGACGTAGAGGCCGACGAGGGAGCCGCCGGGACGGCGGCGGCGATTTGTTGCTGACCGCCGACGCAACCGGCAAGGCCGAATGCCGCTGCGGAAGAGGCGCCAGCTATCAGTGTACGGCGGTTCACATGTGACATGGGCGTTTCATCTGTGAGGGTTGAAGCGAGAATCGAACATAATTCAGAAAAATGCCCCGCGATATTGCAAGGAAGCCACGGTCGGATTTTCTTTCTCGCCAAATTTGCCCGTGGGGGTTGACCGTCTCCGTTCCGTCCCAATCAGGGGACGCCCTTGCAAAAAGCGTATTTCGATATATCTTACGTTTAGATATATCTAAATACGGTTTTGATGTTCATCGCGCCCGACCGGGCACCGGACAGGAAGGAACGGCCCGATGAGACTTCACCCCTATTTTCACGCTTTCGCGCATGGCGGCGACCATCGCCGTCCCGACGGAATGGGGCCGTACGGCCTGTTCCGGCGGCACGGCCGGCCGGGCGGGCGCCCGCGCATGTTCGAGCAGGGCGATCTGCGCTTCGTCGTCCTGAAGCTGATTTCGGAAAAGCCCTCGCACGGCTACGAAATCATCAAGGCGATCGAAGATCGTCTCGGCGGTGCCTATGCGCCGAGCCCCGGCGTCATTTATCCGACCCTGACCCTGCTGGAGGAAATGGGCGCGATTCGGGTGCAGGAGACCGACGGTCCGCGCAAGCTCTACGCGATCACGCCCGAGGGCGAGGAGTCGCTGCGCCAGAACCAGGCGACGGTCGAGGCGATCTTCGGCCGCATGGCGAACGTCAACGCGCGCCATGGCGGCGGCCCCGCCCCGCAGATCGTCCGCGCCATGGAGAACTTAAGGACCGCCCTCAGGCTGCGGCTCTCGCGCGGTCCCCTCAGCGCCGAGCAGTCGGCCGAGATCGCCAATGCGCTGGACGCGGCGGCCAAAGCCGTCGAGGCGACCTGATGGCGCTCTATCGCCTCCAGTAGAAAGCCAGATTGGCGCGGATGCGCTCCAGCGGCGCGGGTTCGAGGCTTTCGGGCAGCACGAAACTGCGGCCGGAGATGATCTCGAAGGTGCGGATATAGGCCGCCGCGGCTTCGAGAATCACGTCGCCGGGAATTTCCGGGATCGGTTCGCGGTACGGATCGCAGCGCGCCCTGACCCAGTTGCGGATGAAATCCTTGTCGAGACTGTCGGGCGGGCGCCCCGTTTCCAGACGTTCGGCATAAGTCGCGGCCACCCAGTAGCGGCTGCTGTCGGGCGTGTGGATTTCATCGGCGAGGACGATATGGCCCTCTGCGTTGAAGCCGAACTCATATTTCGTATCGGCTAGGATCAGGCCGCGCGCGGCCGCAATCTCCCGCCCGCGCCAGAACAGCGCGAAAGCCTTTTGCGCGATGTCGTCCCATTGTCGCGGCGTCAGAATCCGCCGCTCGATAATGTCCTGCGCCGACAGCGGCGCATCATGCGCGTCACGACCGGCCTTGGTCGTCGGCGTAATGATCGTCCAGGGCAGTTTTTCGTTGGCGGAGAGGCCATCGGGGAAATCGATCCCATACATTTTCCGCGCGCCCGCCTTATACATCGGCAGGATCGACGTCGCCGTCGAGCCGGCGAGATAATCGCGGACGATGATCTCGATCGGCATCATTTCGAGGCGCTGGACGACCATCACATTGGGGTCGGGATTGGCGCGAATATGGTTGGCGCAGATGTCGCCGGTCGCCTTGAACCAGAAACGCGCGATGTCCGTCAGCACCTGACCCTTGAACGGAATCACGGCGAGGCCTTGATCGAACGCGCTGATGCGGTCCGTGGCGATCAGGATCCGCTCGCCGTTCGCAAGATCGTAATTCTCGCGCACCTTGCCGCGATAGTAGCCGGGCAGCTCCGGAATGAAGGCCTCGGGCAGCACATAATCGCGATAAGGGGCGAGAGCGCCGGCGTCGATCATCGGAGGCGACGCGGGCTTTTAAGCCGATTCCTTGGCCCGGACCGCGCGCTTGCGGTCGTTCGGGTCGAGGAAGGCCTTGCGCAGCCGGATCGATTTCGGCGTCACTTCGACCAGTTCATCGTCCTCGATGTATGCCAGAGCCTTCTCCAGCGTCATGCGGATCGGCGGCGTCAGGCGCACGGCCTCATCCTTGCCGGCGGCTCGGATGTTGGTCAGCTGCTTGCCTTTCAGGACGTTGATCTCGAGATCATTTTCGCGCGTGTGCTCGCCGACGATCAT
>DAITNE010000140.1:0-5563 GCA_036834765.1 Methylocella sp. | reverse complement strand
AGTTGCGGACGTTCCGGTTGATCGAGGGAAGAGGAGCCATGACATGCTCGACCGCGCCGGTGATGCGGGCGCGACGCCCTACCCTCGTCCGGTTTAGTTCCTCCCAGGCGGCGCGTGACGCGTCAGCGTCCTTCTGCCACCACGCTACGTGAATTTCCGCGACCTTCTTGCCCTGTTTGACGGGCAGGCAATTCATGCTGAAGGGCGCTAAGGCATTTATCTCGTCAAGAGCGGGCTTCAGGACGTGCTTGTTCAGCTCGCCAAACGTTTTGTAGCGGCCGGGCTGGACGCCGATCATCTCGCGGAACTGCTCAAGCGTATAAACGTGCGTGATCTTCTTGTTAAGATTTACGAATTGCGCGACGTTTTCATAGAGGCTGACCGCGTATTTCGAAGTGAAGGCCATGAGGACGGGAAGCGCGATTTTGCCCCAAATGGTCGAATCCTTGAGGATTTCGATCATGCGGAGCCGGTCACCGGCTGCGCCCGCGGGGGCGGACCGTCAGCGCCTTATTAGCCTGCAAGACCTGCCAAGCAGCAATGTCAGCGCGGCGGAAAAACCAGCGCTCGTTTATGATGATCGGTTGCGGGAAATTCAGTTTCGGATCTTCGCGCCATCGCGCCAGGTTGCGGCGAGTAATCGCCAGCTCGTGCGCTAGAAGTGTCGCGGGGACGAGATCACTGGTAGCTGATTGTGAGTGCATCGTTGGGAAACCTCATAGCGACGTTAGGCCGAAGCCGGTTGCTATAAGATATGCCACGAAAAAACCCGTGTTGTAGGGGTTGGCGGCGGGGAAATGTAGATAAGCATTCGCCGCTGTGTATAAGGCGTCGCCGCGCGGGTTTCCGCAGGGTTGCGCGGGTTTGCACAACGCTGGGGGTGCCAAATTATGTTTTGGACAGGTTGCCTTGGCTCGCAGCAGAGCGTGAATACTACGCCGAGGGGTATTCCCTTCTTAAGGGAATGCACCCTAATCTAAACGCCGCGTAATGTTTCAGCCCGCCGGGTCATCAAACCTCCCCGGCGCCACTCCTCGCCGACCAGGGAATCGACATGCCGCGACCATGCCTCAGCGGCGGCGCGCTGCTCGTCCGCATAGGAATGGCGGTTATAAATGCCAGCGACGCCACTCAGCGAGCCGCCGACGTGATTCAGCAGCTTCTCGACGACGTGAATGGGCGTCCCAAGCCGGGCTAGGCCGCTCGCGAAGGTCCGGCGGAGATCATGCAACCGCCACGGCGCGATTTTCTCAGGTAAAAGATCGTCGATGCGATCTTTGACTAGCGCATAGCCGACCAGCGGCTTGTCGCCGGAGAAGGTAAAGACGAATTCGCTATCCGCAATCCGGGGCGCGCTCTTAAGCAGCTCGACGGCCGCCGCCGAAAGCGGAATGGCGTGCTCGCGCTTGTTCTTGGCGCGCGCCGCTGGCAGCGTCCATGTCTTCGCCTCAAGGTCGATTTCACGCCACGTGAGACTAGTTACCTCGGAGCGGCGAGCGCCGGTCAAGATCAGCAACCGCACGATATGGCCATAGGGCCATCCGACAGCCTCCGCGGCCTTCCAAACCTCCCTTAGCTCCTCATCGGTCAGCACGCGGTCGCGTGACTTCTCTGTCTTCAGGGGCCGCTTGATCTTCGCGCAGGGGGAAGCCGCGATCAGCTCCCGCTCTTCGGCCCAGGCGCACAGCTTCTTGAACCATGTCAGCGTGCGGTTGGCGGCATAGGGCGCGCCGCGATCGACGATCTCGTCAAGTCTGTCGTTGATCTCGCTCGGCCTGATTTCGGATAGCCGCCGTCGACCCCAAGGCGCGGCTATTTCCTTCTCAAGGATCCGCTTAACCTCGGCTCCCGTGCGCGGCTTCAGGTTGCGCTTGGCATAGGTCGCCAGAAATTGCGCGACGACGGCCTCGACCAGATCGTCATTATCCCGGACGCTCATCGCGCGCCGCGCCTCGATCTTTTCAACGCCGGGATCCCGGTCATTGGCGATGGCGACCAGCGCTTCGTTCGCCTTTTCGCGCGCCGCCTTGAGTGTAAGCGCGGGCCACGGGCCGAGTGTCAACTTGCGGGGCTTTCCTCCAAACCGGTAGCGCAGTGCCCATGAGCCCGCTCCGCTCGGCTGCAGGATGAAAAATAGCCCGCGACCGTCCGACACTTCGCGTCGGGTCGGACCGGGCTTCAGGTTATCGATCGCCTTTTGCGTCAACATCGCCCGACGTCCTTCGTTACCCCAGTTACCCAACTATTGTAGGGGTAACATCAACGGATGTCTAGCGGGCTTCTCAAATTGTCCTCTACTTTTTCAGACTTACTATTTTTTTACAATATGTTATGCATCACTAATGTGTCGCACAACGTCTTGAACCGAGCCCAATGTCGACCTGATAGGCCTTGAGGTGCATCAACGGCGCCCCCGCCCGCTTCAGGCCGATCGCGATCGCGGGGTTGGCGAGCAATGCATCGAACGGCGCCGAGGGTTCGCGCGCGCCGATGTGGCCACTGTCAAGATAGAGGCGGACCTTGACGCCCCGCGCGGCCGCCCGGCTCAAAGCCTCCATCACCGGCCAGTCGGTCAGCACATAGGCGGCCATGTCGATGCTCGTCCGCGCCTGATCGATCAGCGCGACGTCGATGCGCTCCAGATTTTCGGACGGCGCATAATGGATCGACGGCGCGCCGCGCGAGGCCGGCGTCGGCGCTCCGACCGCGATGAGCGCGAGGGCGAGGCCCACGGCGGGCGATCCATGAAATGCGGCCATTTGATGTTTTCGGGCGGTTGAGGACCGACTCTGGCTGCCTGATTCGACTTGTCCGGGCCTTGCCCGCGTCCGATCGTTCAAATTCATAAGGGCACCCTTGCCAGCGCCGCCGCCCCGCCGCAAAAGGGGGGCCGGCGCCATCGTTCGGGCGAGCCGCATTTGCAACGGGAGAGAAACATGGGTCGAAGCCTTCGGCACGAACGGCAGGTGCTCAACACGGACGAGATCGCGCTCGTCGAGGCCTCGCATCATCCCGGCCTCGGCGCCTTGTCCGACAAGGATCTCGCCGAGCTGCGCAAGCATGTGCGCGAGCGGCGCGATCGCGCCCGCGACATCGCCGCGCGCCAGCGTCGCGAAATGCGCGGCAAGGCGGCCCCCCACGGCGCACGTCCCGTCGCGGAAGACGCCGGATCGCGCGAGAAGCGAGACGTGCTCGCCGCCGCCATGCAGCGGCTCAACAGGGAGGCGACGCGCCGCGAGGAGAAGGCCGCCCGCGATTCCATGAAGGACAGCCTCACCCGCGCGCTTGAGATGCGCCGCGCGCGCGAGGCCCAGACTCAGCGCCCCGGCTCCGGCGCGACGCCAAACGAGGGCATGAGCGTCAAGGAGGGCGGCCGCAGCTTCCTGCGCAACCGCGCGAAGCTTGGCGAGGTCAGCCAACACAACAAGAACGTACAGGCCAAGCGCGACAACAGGTAGAGGTGCCGACGCGCGGGGGACCCGAAGGTCTCGCCCCGCGCCGCTACCGCGCCGCCTCGGCGAATTTGTTGAGTACGTTGGCGCGCCCGCTTCGTCCGATGATTGTGATCCCGTCGCCGGGGTTGACGCGCGTCGCGGGAAGCGGACGCTCGGCCTTGCCGCTGCCAGCCTGCTCCACTGCGATGATGAAGAAGCTGCGTTCGGCCTTGCGCTCGATCTCCTCGACCGTGAGGCCGGCGAAGGCGCTGCCCTCGGCCGCGATGACGACCTCGATCTCAAGTCCGAGCGTGCGCAGATCAAGCTCCATCTGACGGCGTCGCTCCGACGATTGTATGACGCCCGCAATAGACGGAAACAGGATCATCGAGGCGATCTGCTCCGCGCCGATATGGGCCGGCAGCACCACCTGGTTGGCGCCCGCCTGAAACAGCTTCTTCTCGGTCGAGGGCTCTTCGCCGCGGGCGATGATCTGGACCGCGCTATTGAGGCTGCGGGCGCTCAATGTGATGAAGACGTTGGCCGGATCGGACGCGACGACGGTGGCCAGCGCATGCGCGCGCTCAATGCCCGCCTGTTTCAGGACCGCCTCCTCGGCCGCGTCGCCATGGATGGCGAGATAGCCAAGCTCCTTCGCCTCGACGTAGCGGTCGTGATCAGGCTCTATGATGACGAATTGCGCTTTTCCGGCCCGAAGCTCCTTGGCCAGCATGCTTCCGGTGCGGCCGAAGCCGCAAATGACGACATGGTCGCGCAGATCTTCGATTTGCTTGTTCATGCGGGTCAATCCCAGCAATTGTTGGATTTGAGACAGCGTGATGAACTGCACCAGCGCG
The DNA here is from genome assembly GCA_036834765.1 of Methylocella sp. Taxonomy (GTDB): domain Bacteria; phylum Pseudomonadota; class Alphaproteobacteria; order Rhizobiales; family Beijerinckiaceae; genus Methylocapsa. Next base: position 1,272 of record DAITNE010000140.1, on the reverse strand, counting down.
GCGGTCAGGTAGATCATGCCGGTGCAGCCGAGCACCATCAGCGTGATGGTGACCGCGCGCAGTTCGAGGGTGTTGACCGGATGAACCTCGCCGTAGCCGACGGTATAGACCGTCAGGACGGTCATGTAGAGCGCGTCGCCGAAGCTCCACCCATTGTGCATATAGGCGAGCACAGCGAGCGCGCAGACGGTCAGGACGAAGACGACGCCGATGATGAGATTGCGCGCCAGCGAATTGGAGAGCCACTTCATGCGCGCGCGGAAGTTCGAGGCGGGGTCATGGTCAAGTCATGCTGCGAATCGCGGCCCGGCTCAAGCAAAGAATGCCGGCCGGGCGGCAAGTTGCGATCCGCTTACGCGGCGGCGACGGGCTTCAAGGGCGCCAGCGCCGCAAGCTCGGCCTCGGTGAAAACATGGCCGCGGGTCAGGAACCGCACGCCTTCGGGCGATTCCAGCGAAAAGCCCGCGCCGCGGCCCTTGACGACGTCGATGATAAGCTGCGTATGCGACCAGAGTTCGAATTGCGCCCCATCGATATAGACGGGGCATCCGGCGATCTCGCCGAGCAGAACGTCGCCCTTCCCGATGCGGAATTCGCCGAGCGGAAAACACATCGCCGAGCTGCCGTCGCAGCAGCCGCCGGACTGATGGAACAAGAGCGCGCCATTCGCCGCCCTGAGCCGGCTGATCAGCGCCTTGGCTTCGTCTGTCGCAATCACGCGTTCGACCATTGTGCGGCTCCCGCTCGGGCGCCGCCGGCCGCCTCGGCCGGCGCGCAGGCTGCATCCAGCCATCACTATATTGCGCTTCAAGGGCCGGACAAGCCCGCAATCTCCGGGGCCGCTAGTCGACCTGCGCGGGCAGGAACTTGAACGGAACCGCAGGCAAGAACTTATCCGCCGTTTCGCCCGAGAACACCTGCCCCGCGTCGATGGTGAGTTTCTTCACCGGCGCGCCGGGCTTGAAATCGAGTTTCGCGAGCGAGACCCAGAAGGTATTGGGGCGCGTCGCGGAGTCGAAATAATAGATCATGTTTTTCTGGTCGGCGGCGGTGCGCCAGATCGTCGAGGCGATATTCGGCTGGTCCGGCGTCGTGATGCCGAGCGGTACGCTCACCGCGCGCTGCACGCTGACGACCGACGCCACGGCCTGATATTCGAACGAATGGTCAGGCACGCCCTTGATAAAGTTCGGATCGATTTTCTTTGGAATGGCGCCTAGCAGGAAGGAGGCGCGGGCGAAGCGGTCGGCGGCGCGATTCGTGCCCGGCAGA
>DAITNE010000139.1:0-5565 GCA_036834765.1 Methylocella sp. | reverse complement strand
GGGCCGCCGGTCTCGACCCGCAGATCGTCGGCGACGATCTGATCGTCGAAGGGCGGGGCGGCGACGTCGCGGGCGGCGGCCTCATCGCCACGCATCTCGACCATCGCATCGCCATGAGCTTTCTTTGCCTTGGCCTCGCCGCGCGCAAGCCCGTCGCGATCGACGACGCCGGCATGATCGCGACCAGTTTTCCGGCCTTCAGGGCCGATATGGAGCGCCTCGGAGCGCATTTTTCATGATCATCGCGATAGACGGTCCCGCCGCCTCCGGGAAGGGCACTCTGGCGCGACGGCTCGCCGCGCATCTTGGCCTGCCGCATCTCGATACGGGTCTGCTCTACCGGGCGACCGCGCGGGCTCTTATCGACCACGGCCATGATCTATCCGACCGGACCGCCGCGATCAGCGCCGCGCGCAGCCTCGCCCTGACCGATTTCGACGAGGCGCTGCTGCGCGGGCGCGAGATGGCCGAGGCGGCGTCCGTGGTCGCGGCCATCGCGGAGGTGCGGGCCGCCCTGATCGACATGCAGCGCAGTTTCGCCAGCCGGCCCGGCGGCGCGGTGCTCGATGGCCGCGACATCGGCACCGTCATCTGCCCCGAAGCGGCTTGCAAGATCTTCGTCACCGCGAGTGACGACGCGCGGGCCACGAGGCGGGCGCTGGAGTTGCGCGCGCGGGGGGAGAAAGTGGACTACGGCGTCGTGCTGGAGGAGATTCGCAAACGCGACCGGCGCGACAGCAACCGCGCCGCGGCGCCTTTGAAGCCCGCCAAGGACGCCGTCGTCCTCGACACGACGAAGCTCGACGTCGATGCGGCGTTCAAGGCCGCGCTCGCCATCGTCGAGGCGGCGTCCGCGCGAGCGCGCGCGCAGACCGCCGTCTGAGCAGGGTCCCTCCGGCGGTCCTCTCAAAATTGCCGGTTTCTCGGTTCAGCATCCGTAACATGTGAAAAGGGCGCCTGTTTCGGCGGTGCCGAACATGTTCGAGGGCACGACGATTTGAAGTTCAAGTCGGTCATGTCCTTCATCTCTTTTGTTTTACTGCATGATCTTATTGACCTTTCTTGATCATGCCGGCGGGAAAATATTTGCGGTGCGCAAGCAGTCGTTATCGCCATGGAGTTGACGCCGGACCTTCGCCGTCGGGAGCAGAGCGCGCCCGCGGACCTTCGCGCCGCCGAATGGGCGGTCTGGGATGCGCCCGGCTCGAACGGGAAACAGTTGCGCGCCGCCGCCATTGAGCGCCGGGAACGGCCTAGCGAGACCGTGGGGGCGTCGGACGATGGCTGCGCCACTATCGCCGGCGCCGCGCCGAGCCTCTTTGTGGAGCAACGCGAGCGCCTGACTGAGCCCTACGCCAGGGACGCCAGCCCGGAGCGGAATCTCCTCTGGTTGCTGGCCGCATCGCTGGCGGCGCATTTGTGCCTTCTTTTGGCCCTCGCGTTTTTGAGCCCGCCGCGCCCGGACGCCGAACGGTCCACGGAGACGCCGGTCGAGGTCGTCGTCGAGCAGCCGCCGGCGGAGCGCGAGCCGGACAAACAGAAGCCGCCGGAAGCCAAGCTTCAGCAAGGCAATCCTCCCGGGCAAAAGGTCGCCGAACCCAAGGCCGCCGAGCAGAAGGACGCCGCGCAAAAGGCCGAGGAGCAGAAGGCAGCGGAGCAGAAAGCTGCCGAGCAAAAGGCCGAGGAACAGAAGGCCGAGGAACAGAAGGCCGCCGTGCAAAAGGCTGCGGAACAGAAGGCTGCCGAGCAAAAGGCCGAGGAGCAGAAAGTCGCCGCTCAAAAGGCTGCCGAGGAGAAGGCTGCGGAGCAGAAGGCTACGGAGCAGAAGGTCGCCGCGCAAAAGGCTGCGGAGCGGAAGGCCGTCGCGCAAAAGGCCGCCGAACGGAAGCCGCCGCCCGCTGAGTCTGCGACCTCAAAGGCGGCGGCCCGCGCGGCCGCGGACGCGGCAAAGCCGGCCGTTCCACCGCACGGGGCCGCTCAAGGCGGCAAACTCGCCAACAATCTCGCCGGAGGATTCGACTCGCGGTCTGGGCCGGAGGGCGGATTGCAGCTACCCTTTGACAACGGGCCCGAAATTTTCCGCGCCGTCGCCGTGCCGCTGCCGACTGAGGGCGGCGACGAGTTGATGAGCTACAAAATGATCGTGTTCGGACTCCTGGAGCGGGCGAAGCAATATCCAGAGTCCGCCCGCGAACGCGGCGCGCGCGGCAACGCCGTCGTGTCCTTCACGATCGACGAGACGGGCACCCTCACCAATGTGTCGCTGGTGCGCTCCAGCGGCGACACCGATCTTGACGTCGAGAGCCTGGCGCTGGTCGCGAGGGCCGCGCCGTTCCCGAAACCGCCGCCCGACGCGCAGCGCGCCTTCGCGGCCGAAATCACCTTCGGGCTCGAGCAAGCGGAATGACGTTGGCGTCGCCGCCGCCTGTTCCCGCTCGCGCACGGCGCCGATCTCGTGGGCTTCGTTGAAAATGTCGTCTTCGCTGTCTTCACGAACTTGAACTTCACGCATGGTGATCGACGCGCCTGTCAGGCAGCGCCAATGGTGAAATGCGCGGCGCGATCGTTGCGTTGACGCGCGCGCCCAACGCCGAGCCATACCGAGCAAGAACGGTCCATAAGCAATCGTTGATTGACGATCGCGGCCTCTAACGCCTCAGTCGCGCCGCCGCTTTATCCATATGTTTTATGGATAGGAATATAAATCAGTAATACATCGCAAATATAGATGCGTTGCTGACGCTCTATAACTCAATTCTAGGCCAAACGTCACGCTGGAGCCGATGGATACGCGGGTTTTTCTGACGCCGCGCCGGCGGATCGCCGAAGCTTCGGCGGCGGGGCTCGATTTGCAGCGTAAAGGGTGGCGCTGCGCCGCCAAGCCATCAGCAACGCCCCTGCCGAAACAACCACCGCTTCTCGGATGATTTGACCGGGGACTGGAAATTTCAAACCCTAGACGAAACGGCCTCCGCAGACCCGTTGCTCGCGACCGATTTTGACGACAGCAGCTGGGCCTCCCGCTCACTGGGCATCTGGGATGTCAAGGATGCGGGAGGCAAGGGGCGCGCCGTGTTTCGCAAAACCTTCACCGTGCCAGCCAATTGGACCAAGGGTCTCGTGTCCCTGTGGATGACCAGCTGGGATCCCGGCGCATCCAAGAACTCCTTCGTGGAAAGGGGAGGGGTCTGGCTGGATGGTCAGAAGGTCAAGCCGCTCAATTCCGATTCATATATCGCCATCGACCTGCCGGCGCTCAAGGCGGGCAGCTCGCACACGCTGGCCGTCGAAGCGGAAAGCGGCGGTGTGCTCGCGGGGCTTCGCGGTGAGTGCTGGCTTTCCTTCGAGCCGACCGCTGCGGATAAAATAGATCTGCGGGGCGAGTGGTCCACGTCGGCCGACGGGCTGGCTTACGGGTCGCCGGTCACACTTCCCGGGAGCTTCAACACGCAGTTCCTCAAGCGCACCTTTTCCATCGACGCCAAATATCAGGGGAAGAACGCTGTCTTAACGGTGGATGGCGCCCCCGCGCTGGTAAGCGTCCTCATCAACGGCAGACTGGTGCGGCGCCATAGTCACATGATAGGCGCCCGCTGGAGTCTCAATCTGACGCCCTTCGTGCACTTCGGCGCCGACAACGAAATCCAATTGGTCCGGTGGGACAAATCCGGTCTCGGTTTCGTGCGGGAGGGCTTCATGGGCTTTTTTGATCCGAAAGCCTATCCGTAAATCGTCGCAACACGCTCTCGCCCACCCGGGCGCATGCTCAAGGGCAGGGAGCCTCTCCACGCGACGTCGTTCGCGACGCGTTCTCTGCCGACCTCGTCACCTCGAAAGGCTGACAGAAATTCGGCGCGATAGCTTCGCGAGGCGCTCGACCAGCAAGCGTAGCATGATCCGGGTCTTCGCTCCTTTTGCCGGCTTGCGGGCTTTCACGAGATCTAACACCCGCGTCCGCACCTGTTCGACAGTGCCAGCCACAATCACCTTCTCACCGCCATAGCGTTTAATCAGCGCCTCTACGCCGTCTGTCACATGCACATCGCCGAGACTATGGCTCAAAGCAAAGATCTTTTTATGGAAATGAACGATGTTGTAACCACAATAAGATTCTAGAAGCTTGGGCTCCGATGTGTAGCCCGCACCGCGTCCCTCAGCCGCATGGTCGGTGAGCGCCGCTAGCAAAGGATGATTCTCATCCATGGCCCTGAGAGAATCCGCCAAGCATGGGACTGAAGCTCTTTCATATTCGGCTTTGGAGACGCCATCGCGGAGCATTCCGACGTCGTAACCGACATTCTCAAAACGCGCCAACGTTGTCTCAGGAATAATCATTGATACGATGTCCTGCTTCCAGTCGGGCCATGCGCGGTAAATAGCCCACGGATCAGTGCTGGCCGAACCTCTCCTGTGGCGATTGATAGCGCCCAACGCGACAAACGAATCCAACTGCTCGCGGACATAAGTCAGTCCGGTCTGGCCTTCCCAATGCCAGCGAGACGTGCGGCCTGAGCCTCTGTCTTATCAAGCTTGGCGGTGCGCCGCCGCCGCCCCGGCGCCGTCTCAAATCGCAGCGTGCCGCCGGGCAGCACTTCAAATACGGTGTAGCCAGCATCGTGCGCTGCCTTCGCGGCGCGTGCGATCTCTTCGGGGCTGAATCGGGGGGTGTCTAAAGATTGGCGGACGCAGTCCGCGGCAAGCGCTCCATGCATAAACTCAACGATCGAAGGGGCATCACACCACGACGCGGGATTGCGCCGCTCGGTGCCTCATCGAATGCGGTGGGATGCTGGGTTTGTGCGCTGCTTAGACATGCCTTAACCGTCGGACATCTCGCCGGAAAAAGCAAGGCCAGAGGTATTACAGCGGCATTACGAATGGGCAATAAAATTTGTCCTTCCGGCAATATTACAAATACTACTCGTAAATTAAAGCGACTTCAGCCGTTCTCTGCCCCGGCAATTACGCCCTGACGCTAGACTCAATGCCGGACAATGCGGTAGAACAAATGCGGAACAATAGAGCGCCCGATGGCTCGCTATTCAGACATACCAGCGGACCCAGCCGCCGCCGTACGGGCGCTGCGGATATGCCGGAACGCGATGCTCATTATCGCCGCGCGCGTCAGGATCGGCGGCGAGGTCTATAAGCGCGCCTCTGCTGTCATTGCCGCCGTTGACGCGCTTGCTGACGAATTGACGGGCGAACGCGATTACTTTTTCGAGCCGGGCGGCGGCGCGACTGAAGGGCAACGCGCGGCCTTCGGCGAGGTCGATGAGGGTGTCTTGCTTAAGGGGCCTTGACCGAGGCGATGGCGCAGGCGCCGCGAACGGACAGAGACTCGCGGCGCTTAGCTTTGATGGCAAATCTAGAACGGATCGCAATTTACCGCGACTAGCCCGCCATATGTCACCTTAGCTATCTGACACTCGGTGACAATTGGCTCGTCCTCTTTATGAGTCAAAATCTGATCTGCCCATTTTTTTTCCTCAAGTTCAAGATATACCTTATTTTGTAAACCTGACTTTAGAGTAACAATAATATACGTTTTGTCATCGGTCCCTT
>DAITNE010000138.1:0-5571 GCA_036834765.1 Methylocella sp. | reverse complement strand
CGACATGGTCAAATGCATCTATTGCGGCTTCTGCCAGGAGGCCTGTCCGGTCGACGCCATCGTCGAAGGGCCGAACGCGGAATTCGCCGTCGAGACGCGCGAAGAACTCTATTACGACAAGAACCGGCTGCTCGAGAACGGCGATCGCTGGGAGCGGGAGATCGCCCGCAATCTCGCGCTCGATGCGCCCTATCGATGAGCGCGGCCTTTCCAACCACACGGGAAACCACAATGCGGCGGTTCTCAAGAGCGACTCCTGCAAAAGCGACCTCTGCGCAAGCGGCGCGCGCCATCGATGGGGCTCGCCGATGAGCATCCCGGGGCTGTTTTTCTATCTGTTCTCCATCATGATCATCGCCTCGGGCTTCATGGTGATCTCGTCGCGCAATCCCGTGCATTCGGTGCTGTTCCTGATCCTGGCCTTCTTCAACGCGGCCGGGCTGTTCCTTCTGCTCGGCGCGGAGTTTCTGGCGATGATCCTCGTCGTCGTCTATGTCGGCGCGGTCGCGGTTCTGTTCCTGTTCGTCGTCATGATGCTCGACGTCGATTTCGCCGAATTCAAGCAGGGATTCCTGAAATATCTCCCCGTTGGCGGAACGATAGGCGCGATTGTCCTGCTTGAGCTGTTCGTCGTCGTCGGCGGCTGGACCATCGACGCGACTTCGCTCGCCAATGTGGCGACCCCAGCGCCGCCCGGCATGAGCAACACGCTGGCGCTCGGCCGCGTGCTCTACACTCAATATGTCTATCTGTTCATGGCGGCTGGACTGGTGCTGCTCACCGCCATGATCGGCGCGATCATCCTGACGCTGCACCATAAGGTCGGCGTCAAGCGCCAGGACGTCGCGGCGCAGAACGCAAGGACGCCGGCCGCCGCCGTCGAGCTTCGCAAGAAACCGTTCAGGGAAGGCGTCTGAGATGGGTGCCTGCTCAAACCTGTCGCGCCGCCGCGCGGGAGAAAATCCATGACGCTCTCACTCACGCATTTTCTGTTCGTCGCGGCGATCCTGTTCACCATCGGGCTTTCCGGCGTCATCCTCAATCGCAAGAACATCATCGTGGTGTTGATGTCGGTCGAATTGATCCTGCTCGCGGTCAACATCAATCTCGTCGCCTTCTCCAGCTTTCTCGGCGATCTCACGGGGCAGGTCTTCGCGCTGTTCATCCTCACCGTCGCCGCCGCCGAGGCGGCCATCGGCCTCGCCATTCTCGTCGCCTATTATCGCAACCGCGGCTCGATCGCGATTGAAGACATCAACATGATGAAGGGCTGAGCCGGCATGTATGCGGCAATCGTCTTCTTCCCGCTGCTCGGGTTTTTGATCGCCGGGCTGTTTGGGCGCCAACTTGGCGCGCGTCCGTCCGAACTCGTCACGACGAGCCTGCTCTTCATCTCGGCGGCGCTGTCCTGGGTCGTCTTCGCCGAGGTCGCGCTTGGAACGGCTCCGGCCAGCGTTTCGGTGCTCGGCGATTGGTTCACGTCGGGCGCCCTCAAGGCGGAGTGGTCGCTGCGCATCGACAGCCTGACGGCCGTCATGCTTGTCGTCGTCACCACGGTCTCGGCGCTCGTTCACCTCTACTCCGTCGGCTATATGGCCGAGGATCCGTCCCGCCCGCGATTCTTCGCCTATCTCTCGCTCTTTACCTTCGCCATGCTGGCGCTGGTCACCGCCGACAATCTTTTGCAGATGTTCTTCGGTTGGGAAGGCGTCGGCCTCGCCTCCTATCTTCTGATCGGATTTTGGTACCAGAAGCCCTCCGCCAACGCCGCCGCGATCAAGGCCTTCGTCGTCAACCGCGTCGGCGACTTCGGCTTCCTCCTCGGCATTTTCCTCGTTTTTGAGCTGACCCGTTCGGTCGGCTTCGACCAGATTTTCGCCGCCGCGCCCGGACTTGCGCATACGACGATTCACGTCTTTGGCGCCGACTGGGACGCGATGACCATCACCTGCCTCCTTCTGTTCATGGGCGCGATGGGCAAATCGGCGCAGTTCCTGCTCCACACCTGGCTGCCGGACGCGATGGAGGGACCGACGCCCGTTTCGGCCCTGATCCACGCCGCGACCATGGTCACCGCCGGCGTCTTCATGGTGGCGCGGCTGTCGCCCCTGTTCGAACAGGCGCCCGCCGCGCTCTCCTTCGTCATTTTCATCGGCGCGACCACGGCGTTTTTCGCGGCGACAGTCGGCCTCGTGCAAAACGACATCAAGCGCGTCATCGCCTATTCGACCTGTTCGCAGCTCGGCTACATGTTCGTCGCGCTCGGCGTCGGCGGCTATTCGATCGGCATCTTCCACCTCTTCACCCACGCCTTCTTCAAGGCGCTGCTGTTCCTTGGCGCCGGCTCGGTGATCACCGCGATGCATCACGAGCAGGACATGCGCCATATGGGCGGCCTCTGGCGCAAGATCCCCTTCACCTTCGCGATGATGACGATCGGCACGCTGGCGCTGACCGGCTTTCCCTTCACCTCCGGCTATTTCTCCAAGGATGCGATCATCGAGGCTTCTTTCGCCTCGCATCGTTCGATGGCCTTCTACGGCTTCCTGACCACCGTCATCGCCGCCGCGCTGACCTCGTTCTATTCCTGGCGGCTGGTGTTCCTGACGTTCTTTGGCGAAGCGCACTGGTCAGGCAATCATTCGCCCGATGATCACGCGCACGCGGCGCAGGGCGCCGGCGCCGATGCGGTCGACGCCCACGCCGACGCGCATGGTCACGGCGAGCATGCGCTCGATCCGCATGAATCGCCGCTCACCATGCTGGTCCCGCTCGCCGTCCTCGGCTTCGGCGCCCTGTTCGCCGGCGCGATCTTCCGCTACGACTTCATCGGCGGGGGCGTCGCCGCCTTCTGGAAGGGCGCGCTCTATTTCGGCGCCGACAATCACATCCTCGAGGAAATGGAGGAAATCCCGAGCCTCGCCGCGCTATCGCCGACGGTGATGATGGTCCTCGGATTCCTCGTCGCGCTCTACGTCTACATCCTCAAGCCGGGAACGGCGACGCGGCTCGCCGAGGCCATGCCGGCGCTGTACCGCTTCCTCCTCAACAAATGGTACTTCGACGAACTCTACGACAAGATTTTCGTGCGTCCGGCGTTCTGGCTCGGCCGTCTGTTCTGGAAGGGCGGCGACGGCGCCATCATCGATCGCTTGGGGCCGGACGGCGTCGCCGCGCGGGTCGTCGACGTGACGGGCAGGGTCGTCAAATTGCAGACCGGCTATATCTACAATTATGCTTTCGCCATGTTGATCGGCCTCGCCGCCCTCATCACCTGGTATCTGGTCGGGGGAGTGCGTTGATGTTCGGCTTCGGCATTCTCTCCTGCATCGTCTTCCTGCCGCTCGTTGGCGCGGCCTTCATTCTCGCGCTGCGCGGCGATGATGAAGCCACACTGAACAACGCCCGCTTCGCGGCGCTGGCGACGACATTGATCGTGTTCGTCCTGACGCTCGTCGCTTACGGCAGGTTCGACACATCCTCGTCGGCGTTTCAGCTGGTCGAGGAAAAGAGCTGGTTCGGCTCCGGCCTCGTCTACAAGCTCGGCGTCGACGGCGTGTCGATCCCCTTCCTGCTTCTCACTGCCTTCCTGATGCCGCTCTGCATCGCCGCCTCGTGGAAATCGATCACCTATCGGGTGAAGGACTATATGATCGCCTTCCTCGTGCTCGAGACCCTGATGCTCGGCGTGTTCGCGGCGCTGGATCTCGTGCTGTTCTATCTCTTCTTCGAGGGCGGCCTCATTCCGATGTTCCTCATCATCGGCATCTGGGGCGGCCACAGGCGCGTCTATGCGAGCTTCAAATTCTTCCTCTACACGCTCGTCGGCTCACTTTTGATGCTGCTCGCCATCATGGCGATGTATGGCGTCGCCGGAACCACCGACATCACGGTTCTCCTCAAGACCGCCTTCCCAACATCGATGCAGAAGTGGCTGTTCCTCGCCTTCTTCGCCTCGCTCGCGGTAAAGATGCCGATGTGGCCGGTGCATACCTGGCTGCCCGACGCGCATGTCGAGGCGCCGACGGCGGGCTCCGTCATTCTGGCCGGCATTCTCCTGAAGATGGGCGGCTATGGATTCATCCGCTTCTCGCTGCCGATGTTCCCCGACGCCTCGGCCTATTTCGCGCCGCTCGTCTTCGCCCTCTCCATCATCGCGATCATCTACACCTCGCTCGTCGCGCTGGTGCAGGAGGACATGAAGAAGCTGATCGCCTATTCCTCCGTGGCGCATATGGGCTTCGTCACCATGGGCCTCTTCAGCATGACCCAGCAGGGCGTGCAGGGCGCGATGTTCCAGATGATCTCGCACGGCCTCGTCTCCGGCGCGCTGTTTCTTTGCGTCGGCGTCGTCTACGACCGGATGCATACGCGCGATATCGCAGCCTATGGCGGTCTCGTCGCGCGCATGCCGCTCTACGCCGTCGCCTTCATGATCTTCACGCTGGCCAATGTCGGCCTGCCGGGGACGTCCGGCTTCATCGGCGAGTTCTTGAGCCTGCTCGGCGGATTCCTGGCTAGCAGCTGGGTCGGCCTCTTGGGGGCCACGGGCGTCATCCTGTCGGCGGCCTATGCGCTCTATCTCTACCGGCGCGTCATCTTCGGCGTCCTCGACAAGCCGAGCCTGCAATCGATCCTCGACCTCTCGGTCCGCGAGCGCGCCATTCTCGCGCCGTTGGTCGTGCTGACGATCTATTTCGGCGTTCACCCGGGGCCGGTGCTCGACAGCTCCGTCGCCTCCATCACGGCGCTGATCCATGACTACCATTCGGCGCTCGCGGCGACGAAGACCGCCGCGCTCGCGCTTCACTGAAGGCTGACCATATGGAGCCCTTGTCCTTCGCCCTCGCGCATTGCCTGCCGCAAGTGCTGCTGACCATCGGCGTTCTGGCGCTTTTGCTGTTCGGCGCCATTCGCGGCAAGGTCTCGGACGGTCCGGTGACCGAGATCGCGGTTGGCCTCCTCGCCGCCGCCATTCTCGTCATCGTTCTCGGGCCTAAAACCCAGGCGATCGTCTTCGACGGCGCGGTGATCGACGACGGCTTCGGCCGCTTCATGCAAGTGCTGGCGCTCCTCGGCGCGATGACGACGCTGATCATGGGCCAGGATTTCCTCGCCCGCGAACGCATCGACAAATTCGAGTTCCCGATCCTCATTCTGCTCGCCACGATCGGCATGCTGACCCTGATCGCGGCGCAAAATCTCATCGCGCTCTATCTCGGGCTCGAATTGATGTCTCTTGCGCTTTACGTCATCGCCGCTTTCGATCGCGACAATGTCAGGGCGACCGAGGCCGGGCTCAAATATTTCGTTCTGGGCGCGCTCTCCTCCGGAATGCTGCTCTATGGCGCCTCGCTGATCTACGGCTTCTCTGGGACGGTTAACTTCGCGGGAATCGCCGCGGCCGTGCAGGGCGGGGCTTCGATCGGCATCGTCTTCGGCCTCGTGTTCCTGTTCGTCGGCCTCGCCTTCAAAATGTCGGCCGCGCCATTTCATATGTGGACGCCGGACGTCTACGAAGGCGCGCCGACGCCGGTCACCGCTTTTTTCGCCTCCGCCGTCAAGATGGCC
>DAITNE010000137.1:0-5573 GCA_036834765.1 Methylocella sp. | reverse complement strand
GGTGACGTTGGCGTCGGCGAGAACTTTCGGGAAATTCTTGAAGATCGCCGATTCGCCCGGATTGTCGACGTGTTGCTCCACCTCGCTGCGCGCCTTGCCGCGCAGCTCCCGCATCAGCGTGTAGAGCACGCCGAGAACGTCGAGATAGTCGCGCTGCGTCGTCCCCTTGTCGAGGATCGCCTCTATGATGGCCGCGCCGGTGTCCTTGATCGTCGCGAGCGAGTTCGCGATGATGAAGGTGCCGAGAGCGACGCCGACGATGATGACGAACTCCCATGGCTGGAATGTTACCGCGAGATGGCCGCCCATTGCGGCGAAGCCGCGGAGCATGCAGCCGAGCGCCACGATCAGGCCGATTATGAACGCCAAGGTCTTGCCTCATGCCGCCGATGCCTTGCCGAAATCATTAGACGGCCGGCCTTGCTTCAAGCTGAATTTCAAGCCGCCAATTCGATCAAAATTAATTCTTGCGGCGCATCGGCGGCGCATGGGCAAAAGCGGTGCGGGCAGATTTTTTCGCTGTTCTCAACCCTTCGGAGGGATTCCGACATGTCAACTGTGAAGATGCTTTGCGTCGTGGCCTTGCTGGTCGCCTCCTCCCTCGTCGCCTGGCCCTTGGCCGCCACGGCCCAAATCGCGAGTTTCGATTGCGCGAAGACCGCGAGCGCAACCGAGGCGGCGATCTGCCGCGAGCCTTCGCTCGGCGCGAAAGACATCAGGATGGCAGCTTACTATCAGATCCTCGAAGACGTGGCGCCCGCATGGAGCGGCATGGCCTATCGCGAGTTCCGCGACGCCGAACGCCAGCGGCAGGCCGACTGGATCGCCAAGCAGCGGGATCCGTGCGCCGGCGACCTCGCCTGCCTGCAGCAGGCTTATGACAGGCGCATCGCCGAGCTTATGTCGACGCTCGCCAAGAATCTCGGCTTGACCTATGGCCGGATGTGCGACCCCGGCTAGAGCCTTTCCTCGATTAAGATTACGCGGCGAAACCGACTCAAATTTTAATCATCACTCCCTAATAACCCACCGCGAGGGTCCCGCGCTGGCGCGTGTCGGCCGCCCCCATCAGGATGCCCTCTCCGCGCAAAATGCTCTGCGCCGAGCCCCAGGCGCCGCGTTGCGCCACCTTGTGTCCCAAGGCCTCGAGCAGCCGGATCGTGTCCGGCGAGACGCCCCGTTCGACCTCGAGCTGGTCGGGCGCGCCCTGGTCATGCATGCGCGGGGTGCCCGTCGCCTCGGCGATGTTCATTTTGAAATCGACGATGTCGGCGATGATCTGCGTCACGATAGTGATGATCCGGGAGCCGCCGGGCGATCCGGTCACGAGTTCGAGCTCTCCATCGCGAAACATCATGGTCGGGGCCATGGACGACAGCGGCCGCTTGCGCGGGGCCGGCGCATTGGCCGCGCCGCCGAGCAGCCCAAAGGCGTTCGGCGCTCCGGGCTTTGCTGCGAAATCGTCAAGCTCATTATTGAGCAGGACGCCGGTTCCCTCTGCGACAAGGCCAAGCCCATAGGAAAAATTCAGGGTGTAGGTGTTTGCGACCGCATTGCCGTCCGCGTCGACGATCGAGAAATGCGTCGTCTGGTCGCTTTCGTAAGGCGCAGGATCGAGCGGGCTGATCTCCGCAGGGGGCCTCGCGCGGTCGAGGGAGACGTCCTGACGCAGGCGCGCGGCATAGGCTTTGGAGATAAGCCCCCGCACCGGAACGGAAACCTGATCCGGATCGCCGAGATATTGCGCCCGGTCGGCATAGGCGAGCTTCATCGCCTCGGCGAGGATATGGAAGGTCGCAGCGGAATTCGCGCCAAGGTCAGCCAGTGGAAAGCCTTCGAGGATATTGAGGAGTTCGATGACATGGACGCCGCCGGACGAGGGCGGCGGCATCGAGACGATGTCGTGGCCGCGATACGTGCCACGTACAGGCTCGCGCTCGATGGCGCGGTAGGATTTCAGATCGCCCAGCGTCATATGGCCGCCCGCGGCGCGCACGCTCGCAACGATTTTGGCGGCGGCGGCGCCCTCATAGAAGGCGCTCTCGCCGTCGCGGCCGACCGCCTCGATCGTATCGGCGAGATCCGGTTGCGTCAGCCTCTCCCCACGCGCCAGCGGCGCGCCATCGGGATGGAGGAAAATCTTGGCGCTCGAGGGCCAGCGCGCCAGCCGGTGCGTCTCAGCCAGCGAATCGGCGAGATCGTCCTCCACGACAATCCCCTCGCGGGCGAGGCGTACGGCGGGCGCGACGAGCTCGGCCAGCGAGAACTTGCCGGAACCATAGCGCCGCCACGCGAGGGCGAGCCCCGCGACCGTGCCAGGCACGCCGACGGCGAGGCCGCTATCGCGCGATTTCTGCGGGACCGCCGCGCCCGAGGCGTCGAGGAAGACATCGCGGGTCGTATCCTCTGGCGCCGTCTCGCGATAATCGATCGCCACGGTCTGCTTCGTCGTGGCGAGATAGACCAGCATGAAGCCGCCGCCGCCGAGGTTTCCGGCGCGGGGCAAGGTGATGGCGAGCGCAAATCCCATGGCCACCGCCGCATCGACCGCATTGCCGCCCCGGCGCAGGACGTCGACGCCGATTCGCGCCGCCGTTCCCTCCTGCGCCACGACCATTCCGTGCTCGGCGAGAACAGGCAGAACGCGCGCGGCCGGCTCAATGATCGGCGGCGCGACGGGCGCGGGAGTTTCGGCGAGCGACGAGAACGAGACGAAAAGCGCGAAAGCCACGAGCGCCGCGAGGCCTCTCCCGCGCCCATAGAGCGGGACGCCTGCCCCGGATCTACAATGCCGCGCGCCGGTCATCCCCCGCGCTCATGCCGTGCGACGACGTCGAGGACGATCGCCCCGTAACGCGCGAGCTTGGCTGGCCCGACGCCTGGAACCAGCTGAAGCGCCTCCGCCGTACGGGGCCGCGCCCGCGCGATGCCAATGAGGACGCTGTCATGAAAGATGACGAAGGGCGGCTGCTTTTGGCCCCGCGCTATGTCGAGGCGCTTCGCCTTCAGCGCCGCGAGCAGGCTCATCTCAGTCGCGGTCAGATCGGCGGCGGTGGATTTTTGCGCCACGACGCGGAAATCCTGCGCGGGGACCGCCTTTTCGTCGTCCATGCCGATCTCGCGCAAGGCGCGCCGCAGCGCGGGCGCGTCCGGCGAATCGGTCGCAGCGCGCAGATCAAGCTCGGCCCGGCCTGCGAGCACCTCGCGGCCAGCGGGCGTCAACACCCAGCGGTCGCGATCGCCGGCATCCTGAGCGATCATGTCCGCTGCGTGCAGCTGGCGGAAAATACTGCGCCATTGCGCCGGCCTGAACTCCTTGCCGGCGCCGAAGGTCGGCAGCAGATGATGGCCGTGCCGCGTGATCGCCGCCGTGGCGTTCCCGATCAGCAGATTGGCGAGGTGGCCGGAGAAAAACCGGCCCGAGGTGCGGTGGATCGCCGACATCGCCTTCTGCGCCGCGACGACGCCGTTGAAGAGCGGCCATTTGCCCTCGCAGACATCGCAATTGCCGCAAGGCTCGGAGCTTTCCGCGAAAGCGGCGAGCAGGGTCTGGCGCCGGCAGCGCGGCGTCTCGCACAGAGCGAGCAGCGCATTGAGCTTGCGCCGCTCCATGCGCTTTCGCTCGGGCGCAGCGTCGCCCTCCTCGATCTGGCGCTCGCGCAGCCTGATGTCGCCGTCGCCGAAGAGGGTCAGCGTATCGGCGGGCAGGCCGTCGCGGCCGGCGCGACCGATCTCCTGATAATAGGCCTCGATGCTTTGCGGCAGGTCGGCATGGCAAACGAAGCGCACGTTCTGCTTGTCGATGCCCATACCGAAGGCGATGGTGGCGACGATAACCACGCCGTCCTCGCGCAGGAACTCGTCCTGATGCGCCGATCTGATCTCCGGCGCGAGCCCGGCGTGGTAAGGCCGCGCCGCGACGCCTTTTGCGCGCAGCGTCTCGGAGAGTTTCTCGACGCCCTTGCGCGAGGCGCAATAGACGATGCCGCTTTTGCCCTTGTGGCGCGCGATCATCGCCAGAATGTCATGCGCGACATCGCCCTTGCGGCGCATCGAAAGATGAATGTTCGGCCGGTCGAAAGAGCGGATGAAAACGCGCGGCTCCGCCGGAAACAGTTTTTGCACGATGTCGGCCCGGGTTGGGGCGTCCGCCGTCGCGGTCACGGCGATGAGCTGCATC
The DNA here is from genome assembly GCA_036834765.1 of Methylocella sp. Lineage (GTDB taxonomy): Bacteria > Pseudomonadota > Alphaproteobacteria > Rhizobiales > Beijerinckiaceae > Methylocapsa. Next base: position 1,393 of record DAITNE010000137.1, on the reverse strand, counting down.
TCGCGCTTGCCCGCGATCGAGCGCGCGACCTCGGCGAGATCGGCGTATTCGGGGCGGAAATCATGCCCCCATTGCGAGACGCAATGAGCCTCGTCGATCGCGAGGACATTGGCGCCGGCCCCGCGCAGCAGCGCCTGCGTATCGGCGCGCACGAGCCGTTCGGGCGCGACGTAGACGAGGCGATAGCGCCCCTGCCGCAAGCCCTCCTCGATCGCCGCATTGTCTCCAGCGGTGTTGACGGAATTCAGCGCCGCCGCCGCGACGCCCCGACTGCGCAACTGCTGCACCTGATCGCGCATCAAAGCGATCAGCGGCGAAACCACGATGGTGAGGCCCCGCCGGACGATCGCCGGCAGTTGATAGCAGAGCGATTTGCCGGAGCCGGTCGGCATCACGGCGAGGATGTTTTCGCCGGCGAAAACGGCCTCCAGAACCTCTGCCTGCCCCGGCCTGAAGTCGGAAAAGCCGAAGCACTTTTTTAGCGCCGCCCGCGCATCCCTCATATCGTCGTTCAAGAGGCCCCCGATTCTACCCCGCCGCCCCGGCGATCAGCGCCTCGATCTCGGCTTTCGCCTTTTCCGCGCGGGGCGCCGTCATGGCGCGGCGCGGCGTTTCGATGACGCGGTCTGCGACCGTGCTGCCGGGGTGACGCGACAGGATGACGATGCGGTCGGCGAGCGCGATCGCCTCGTCGATGTCATGCGTGACGAGAAGCGTCGTCACCTTGCGCGCCTCGACGAGCGCGAGAAGTTCGGCGCGAAGCCGCAGCGCCAGCGCGGCGTCGAGCGAGACGAAGGGCTCGTCCAGCAGAAGCAGATCGGGCGCAATCGCGAACGCGCGAGCAATAGCCACCCGCCGCGCGAGGCCGAGCGACAATTCGCCCGGAAAATGCGACAGATGCTGCGAGAGGCCGAGCGCGGCGACGATCTCGTCGAGCGCCGCGCCGGGAACGGCGCCGGCAAGCTCCAGATTTTGCGCGACGGTGCGCCAGGGCAACAGGCGCGGCTCCTGAAACACCATGCCGATTTTGTGCGGCGAAGGCAGAAGGACGGTTCCTTCAAAATCGCGGTCGATCCCCGCGATGATGCGCAGCAAGGTCGTCTTGCCGCAGCCGGATGGGCCCAGCACGGCGCCGACTTCGCCGGATTTAAGGCTCAGGGCGACATCGCGCAGCACAGTGCGGCTTTCGCCGGAAGCGTTCCGCAGCGTCTTGCGAGCGATGGCGACGTCAAGCATGTTTCGGCCGCCAGCGCGACACATGCCGCTCGATCGGCTGTACGATGAAGGTTTCGATCATCAGCATGAGGGCGACGAAGGGAAGCGCATAGCCGAGCAGGCGCGTGACGTCGAAAAGCTGAAACGCAGTCCCGATCTCGAAGCCGACGCCATTGGA
>DAITNE010000136.1:0-5587 GCA_036834765.1 Methylocella sp. | reverse complement strand
ACGATCCTGCGCATGTGCGGCTGTCTCGGCTTTGGCGCCGCAATTATCGAGCCAGCCGGCTTTCCCGTCAGCGACCGTCATTTTCGCCGCGCCGGCATGGACTATCTGGATCATGTCGCGATCGCCCGCTACGCCTCCTTCAGCGCCTTCGACGCCGCGCGCCGCGCATCGGGCGCACGCCTTATCCTGCTGTCGACCAAAGCGAGCCTCGCCTATACGGCGTTTCGTTTCGAGCCCGGCGACATTTTGCTGCTCGGCCGCGAATCGGCGGGGGCGCCGCCGGAGGTGCATTCCAGCGCCGACGCGCGCCTTGCGATCCCGCTACGGGCCGGAATGCGATCCCTGAATGTCGCCGTCGCCGCGGCCATGGTCGCCGGCGAAGCGGCGCGCCAGATCGGCCTCGCGCGACAGCGCGCCGCAGGCGAGGGTTGACAGGCGTCAATTCGCGTTTTCGCGGAACGCCGCATTTTGCGCAGAACGCGCCGCGACAGCCTCGCGCAATTCTCATGGGGATGATGGGCTCGATCGGCGCGCGGGAATCGCTCGGCGCCACAGCTTTTCCACCACGAACCGGCGGACGCCATGAGCGCTAAAGATCCTTTGCAACAGCGTCTTGACTTTTTCGATGCAGAGGCGCGAGCGACGTTGCGCGAGCTAAAGCCTCTGATCGAAAAAGCCCTGCCGCCGGCGCTCGCCGCCTTTTATGAAAAGGTGCGGAAAACGCCGCAAATGAGCGCCTTCTTCCGCGACGAAGCGCATATGAGCGCCGCGAGGGGCCGCCAGCGACAGCACTGGGAAATCATCAGCGCGGCCGAATATGGCGACGCCTATGTTCGGGCCGTTAAGACGATCGGCCAGGTTCACGCGCGTCTCGGGCTTGAGCCGCGCTGGTATATCGGCGGCTACGCCCTGGTGACCGAGGGTCTTGTTCGCGCACTGGTGGCGGACCATTGGCCCGGCTTGCTGCGTCGCTCGAAGAATGACTCCGAAATCGCCGCGAAAGCCATAAACGTCGTCATCAAGGCGGTCATGCTCGATATGGACTACGGCATATCGAGTTACCTCGAGGCCCTCGATGAGGAGCGCCAGCGCGCGGAATCGGCGCGCCTGGACGGGGAGCAAAAGACGGTCCTCGCCGTAAAGGCGACGGCGGCGGCGCTGAAGCTTCTGGCGGCCGGCGACCTCCGCGCCCGCATCAACGACGATCTCGCGCCGGAATTCTCTCAGCTCAAGGCGGACTTCAATGAAGCTGTCGCGAAGCTGCAGGCCGCGGTGTCCGCGGTCGCCCATTCCGTGGCCGGCATCAGGTTAGGGGCGGAGGAGATCGCGGCGGCCCCGGAGGATTTGTCGCGGCGCACCGAAACGCAGGCCGCCAGCCTTGAAGAAACCGCGGCGGCGGTTGAGCAATTGACGGCGAGCGTGAAGCAAACCGCGGGCGGCGCTGGCGCGGCGGCGAAAGTCGTCGCCGCGATGAAGACCGACACCACGGAATCCGGCGAGGTGGTCAAGCGCGCCGTGTCGGCAATGGGCGGGATCGAAGGATCGTCGCAGCAGATTTCCAAGATCATCGGCGTCATCGACGAAATCGCGTTTCAGACCAACCTTCTGGCGCTCAACGCCGGGGTCGAGGCCGCGCGCGCCGGAGACGCCGGGCGCGGCTTCGCCGTCGTCGCGCAGGAGGTCCGCGCGCTGGCCCAACGCTCGGCGCAAGCCGCCAAGGAAATCAAGGGCCTGATCGCATCGAGCGCGGCCGACGTCGGCGTCGGCGTCGATCTCGTGCGCCAAACCGGCATTTCCCTGCGCAAGAACATCGATCAGGTCGTCGGCGTCGACCATCTCGTCGGAGACATCGCGACTTCGGCCAGAGAGCAGGCGACGAGCCTCAACGAGGTGAATATCGCGGTCAATCAGATGGACCAGATGACCCAGCAGAACGCGGCCATGGTCGAGCAGGCGACGGCCGCCACGCGGTCCTTGAAAGACGAAACCGACGAGCTTGCCCGCCTCATCGCAAAATTCGAGATCGGCGATGCGCCGCAGTCCGCGCCCGCGCAGGAGCGGACGCTGGCTGTGCAGCGCGCGCGGCTCGCAGCCTATGCCGGCGGCGCGAGGTCGAGCGCGTCCACGAGTATCCTCCCGCCTTGGGCGTCTTCCGATTTCACGTAAATCGGAAGACGCCCTTTCTTTTTGCGCTTTCGTATGTTCCACGCATTTAGTCATCTGCGATCGAAGCGAAGGCGCGAAAGGTCTGAAGGAATGAGCGAGTCCGAGATCGGCGAACGGCGCAAGGGCGAGGCGCGCGCCTGGTTCGAATCGCTGCAGCGGAAAATCATCGCCGCCTTCGAGAAGCTGGAAGAGGACGCGGAAGGGCCGTTCGCAAGGCCTGGCATGGCGCCGGGGCGTTTCGAGACGAAGCCGTGGCGAAAGGAAAACGACGGCGGCGGCGGGCTTATGGCGATCCTTAAGGGCTGCGTCTTCGAGAAAATGGCCGTTCACACGTCGACCGTGTTCGGCAATTTCCCGCCTGAGTTCGCGAAGCAAATTCGCGGCGCCGACGCCGATCCGCGCTTCTGGGCCTCCGGCGTCTCGCTCATCGCGCACCCGTGGAATCCAAACATTCCCTGCGTCCACATGAACACGCGTTTCGTCGAGACCACAAAGGCGTGGTTTGGCGGCGGCGCGGACTTGCCCCCCGTGCTCGACAGGCGGCGGGTCCAGACCGATCCTGACGCGCGGGATTTCCACGCAGCGATGGCGCGCGCGTGCGAAGGGGCGGAGCCCGTCGCCGATTACCCGAAATTCAAAAAATGGTGCGACGAATATTTCTATTTAAAGCACCGGGACGAGCCGCGCGGCATTGGCGGAATCTTCTACGACTATCTCGAGTGTCCGCCGGGCGATGACGCGCGCTTTGCCGCGACCTTCGCCTTCACGCAGGCGGTCGGCGTAAATTTTCTTGCGATCTACCCGGAGCTTGTCCGGCGCAATTATCATCTTTCCTGGACGGAGCAGGACCGCGCGGAGCAGCTCGCGCGGCGCGGGCGCTATGTCGAATTCAATCTGCTTTATGACCGCGGCACGATTTTCGGCCTGAAAACCGGGGGCAATGTCGAGGCGATTCTGTCATCTCTGCCGCCCACGGTCGACTGGCCGTAGGGCTTCCCCGCGGAGGCCGTCACGACTCCGACATGGGAGGAATTTAACGCAAGGGATCGCGGCTCGAAGCGAGGCGACAGCATCCGCCCGCGCCGCGCGAGACAGTCTAGCCAACGCCGGAGGCGAACCCATGACCGAGAGCAGCAGCGGCCCCACCACTTTCGAACCAGGCGATATCGTTCAACTGAAGTCCTTCGGGCCGGCCATGACGGTCATCGCCGTCAATGCCGAAGGCGTGCAGGTGCTCTGGTATGGCGAAGTCGACGACGATGTGAAAACCCATGTCATCCCCGCCATCGCGCTTGAGAAAATCACCGTGCTCGATGACGAGGACAATGAGGATGAAGATGATGACGACGAAGAAGACGATGAGGATGAGGACGACGACCATAAAGGGCGCAAGCATCACGGCAAGAAGAAGCACAGCCGCGTCGCCTGACGGCGTCCCGCTCCAGCCGTCCCACGTCGCGTTGCGCGGGCGCCTCGACCTCGCCGCCCTGTCGCCCGCTTGCGTTCACGCCAGAGCGTAAGCGGCGGCATATCCGGCTGGAGCTTCGACGCCCGCGGCGCGAACCGCCGCCAGCTCTGGCGCGAAGCAACCCTGCGCGGGTTCGATGGCGATCCCCGCCGGTTGTTTCAGGCGCACCCGGAAATCCTTGAGATAGGCCGTAATGCCGACGCCGAAGGCTTTCAGCACGGCTTCCTTGCAGGTCCAGATCCGGTGAAAAGCCTCAAGCCGCGCCGGGCCTTCCAGATTCATGAGGAAGCGATGCTCGTCGTCGCAAAAGAAAGCCTCGGCGAGCGCAAGCTCGTCGATGTTCTCGCGCATCAGCTCGATGTCGACGCCGATCGGGCGGCGCCGGGAGATGCCGATCAGCGCCAGCGCGCCGGAATGCGACAGGTTGAAATTCAAATCCTCGGCGCCAACGAGCGCAGGTTTCCCGAACGGCCCCAGCGAGAAGGCGAGCGTTTGCGCCTGCCGCCCGGTCGCCTCGGCCAGCAGATGACGCAGCGCCGATCGCGCCAGCATGAAACGCGCGCGATCCTCCGCGCGATGGAACCGGTTGGCGCGATCGATCTCATCCTTCGACAGCGCGAGCGCCTCTTTGGAGAGAGCGGTGGGGTCGCCAGCGACATCGACGAGCCACAGGCGGACCTCCGCATCCGCGCAGGCGACGCGCCGCCAGCCGAAACGATCCTTCGTGAACTCAGCTGGCTGCATCAAGCGTTTTCTCTGCGCCAATATCGGTATAGATGCGTCATCCTGATGCTTTGAACCTGGCGCTTCAAGGAGATTTGGCCATCGCGATCGATCGACAAGGCGTTATTGCAGGTTTAAGCGCGATCGCGCGGCCCCTCATGCTCCATCTCGATCCGGAGACCGCGCATGGCCTTGCGATTAAGGCGCTGGCGCGACTGCCGCTCTCCGCGCCAAACGCCGACGACCCGCGGCTCGCGGTCAAGGCGTTCGGCCTCGAATTCTCCAATCCGCTCGGGCTCGCCGCCGGCTTCGACAAGAATGGCGAGGCGGTGGATGCGATCCTTGCGCTCGGCTTCAGCTTTACCGAGGTCGGCACGGTGACGCCGCTGCCGCAAGCGGGCAATCCCCGCCCGCGCCTATTCCGCCTGACGCGGGACGAGGCGGTGATCAATCGTTTCGGTTTCAACAGCCAAGGGTTCGCCGCCGTCGAATCGCGGCTGGCGCGGCGCAAATCAAAATCAGGCGTCCTTGGCGTCAACATCGGCGCCAACAAGGACTCGGCCGACCGCGCCGCCGATTACGCGCGGGGCGTCGCCGCCTTCGCCTCCATCGCGGATTATTTCGCGATCAATGTGTCTTCGCCGAATACGCCGGGCCTGCGCGATCTGCAGCAATCGCGCGCGCTCGACGATCTGCTCGCCCGCGTCATCGCGGCGCGGGACCAAAGCGCTGCGCTTTCCGGCCGCAAGCCGGTGCTCCTGAAGATCGCGCCCGATCTCTCGCTGGCGGCGCTGGATTCCCTTATCGCTTGCGCTCGCGCCCGAAAAATCGATGGCCTCATCGTCTCCAACACGACCCTCTCGCGGCCAACGCTCTTGGATGCCGGGGCTGCGAAGGAGCAGGGCGGCCTTTCCGGGCGCCCGCTGTTTGCGCTTTCGACGCAAATGCTCGCCGCCGCCTATCTGCGCGTCGAAGGCCAGTTTCCGCTGATTGGGGTCGGGGGGGTCGATAGCGCAGCCCGCGCGCTCGCCAAGATCGAGGCGGGGGCGAGCCTCGTCCAGCTCTATTCGTCGCTGGTGTTCAAGGGCCTCGGCCTGCCGGCTGCGATCAAGCAGGGGCTGCTTCTGGAGCTGGAGCGGAAATCCTGTCCGCGTATCGGCGCCGCAATCGGCGCCCGCGCGGGGGACTGGGCTGCAGGCACCGCTCCCACAATCTAATAGCTATAAATTT
>DAITNE010000135.1:0-5601 GCA_036834765.1 Methylocella sp. | reverse complement strand
GCATCAAGCTCAAGCACCTATACCCTGCGCTTTAGATGAATCGGGCGACTAGGCTCTTATCCAGACGTCAGTCTTTCGAACGCGCGAATCGCCGCGGCCGATGCTCGTAAGTTAATCGCCCGAGGCGTCGTCGGCCCCAGCCGTAAGCCAACGGCTGGCCGCAATTCCCAGCCCCCATGTCCGCTCAGGACGGCGCTGGGGTATGGGTGTGGTAATGGGCGTAGTGGCGATGACGATGGTGTTTGAGGCCCCAGCTCGACGCGATTGAGGGGCCGGCGGTGTAGCCGACAACACCGCCCGCGACGAGGCCGACTGGGCCGCCGACGAGGGCGCCGGCGAGAGCGCCCATCGCGCCGTCGCCGAGGCGCTCCTGCGCCTTCGCTAAGGAAGGCAGGAGGAAAACGCCCCCGATCACGGTCAGAATCAAAAGCTTTTTCATCATGCTGTTGCTCCCAGAGGATTCTCGAGCGAAGCGGACACCGGTTAGCGTTAAGAAAATGTGTCAAAACAAAAAAGAAGAGCTGTTTTCCGATTCCATCGGATCGAAAAGCGCTCTGGCGCAGTTGCGGCGACCTGCGCGCCGCGCGCTATGCCGTCAGGGAAGATTCTGCGCCTTGCGTAACCGCGAGAAGTGTTCATTTTCGGGCGTCCGAAGGCGCCCCCGCGCCGGTCCGACGCCGCGCCGTCATCTCGATCATTTACTTTCCAAATCCGTTCTCCTGCCAAAGAGCCATCCCATGAAACTTGCCGACGTTCGCCAGAATGCCTTCGCCATGCCGCTCAACGACCCCGCCTATCCGCGCGGGCCGTATAAATTCTACAACCGCGAATTCGTCGTCATCAGCTACCGGACCGACCCCGACGAACTGCGTGCCGTCGTGCCGGAGCCGCTCGAAGTCGTCGGCGACACCGTCAATTACGAATTCATCCGCATGCCGGATTCGACCGGCTTTGGCGATTACACCGAGACAGGGCAGGTGATCCCGGTGCGCTTCACCGGCAAGGATGGCGTCGTGCAGGAGGGCGGCTACGTCCACGCGATGTATCTCGACGACAATTCGCCGATCGCGGGCGGGCGCGAAATCTGGGGCTTTCCCAAGAAGCTCGCGACGCCGAAGATTTCGCATGAGAACGAGACCTTGGTCTGCACGCTGCATTACGGCTCGGTTCTGTGCGTCTCGGCCACCATGGGCTACAAGCATCGCGAGATCGACCCCGCGCCGCTTTTGAAAAGCCTCGCGAAGCCGAATTTCATGATCAAGATCATTCCGCATGTCGATTGCACGCCGCGCATCTGCGAACTCGTGCGCTACTATTGCGAGGACGTGACGGTGAAAGGGGCGTGGTCGGGTCCCGCCGCGATCGAACTGTTCGAGCACGCCATGTGCGACGTCGCGCGGCTGCCGGTGCGCGGCGTCGTCTCCGCAACGCATTTCGTGACCGACCTGACGCTCGGGCTCGGCGAAGTCGTCTTCGATTATCTGAAGGACTAAACCGGATTATCTGAAGGACTGAACCGGCGCCTGTCGCCGTCGCGATCTGTCGGTCCGTAGCGATCCAGTCCCGCGTAAGGCGAAGCAGCGACAACGTGGAAAAGGACAAAGTTAAGCGATTCGACCGAGGCAAGCGGCGTTTTCGCTCAGATTTCGGCGATGGTCTGCGCGGGCGGTAGCGCCCGCGCGGCGATTGAGGCGGAGCCGCGGCCCGTCGCGCTGACCGCCGCATCTGCGACGGGGAGCTGCGAAGGCTGAACGAAGGGGCCGGGAATCGCGAAAAACTTATCTTCCGGCATCTGGTGTATTAACTCCTGTAATATTCAGGTGTGCGATGAATTCGTGAATATTCGAATCGATTTTATCTTAACATGAGAACGCCGAATTCAGCTTGTTGCTTAAAGAGGTCTTCACGCCTGGGCGGTATCATTCGCGATATGGAGCGATGATCGCGTTGGCGTTGCGGTCGGGACTTAACGCCGCAAGCAACGCGCCGCGAGCAAGATGATTAGAGACGAGGACATGTCATGACGAATGCTCTGAAGAGCGATGCAAGCCAGGCGCGCGTTGACCGATCAGCCGAGGTTCGGCCCGTCTATCTCGAATCGCTGACGCTGGTCGGACGCCTGCATCGTCGCCTTCTCGACGTGATTAAGGATGAATTCGACCGGCGCGGCCGCAGCGACGTCAATTCGGTGCGCCTCGCCGAAGACGCATGCGACGCCGTCCCTCTCGGCGCTGACGCGGCATTCGCCTGCGCGCGCCACCCCGATTGCCCCAGCCACGTCCCCTCGCCCGATCCCCCTGCCTTAGAATCGCCGCCCTATTTCTGTCTTGTTAACCATCAAGATGCTAGGGAAGCCTCAGTACTGCGAGGCCGCCTTCGCCCCTTTTGTTTCCGCGCCCCCACCCGCCGCGGCGGATGGCAGGAGGCTAAAATTGCAAGGGCGAAGCGATTACTAAAGGGATTTGATCGTGCGAACGATGCAGTTCAAAGTGACCGAAGATTTGGCTCGCGCGGCGCGCTCCGCATGGCGACGCGGACCCGCCGCCGCCGCTCTCTTGGCCGGCTTGTCGGTATGCCCCCCCTTGCACGCGCAGGCCGCATCGCAAGGGCCGTTCGGCGAACAGGCCGAGTGGGCGCAGCGCTATGACGCGGATCCGCGCCTCGCGGTCAGCCGCTCGTCGACGCCCGTGCTTTCGCCGCAGACCGCGGCCGCGACGGAACAGGCGATAGCGACTTATCAGCAGTTCGTCGCCAAAGGCGGCTGGCAGCCCGTCCCCGCGACGCATGTCCTGAAGCTCGGCGTCAACGGCCCGGCGGTCGTCGCCTTGCGTCAGCGCCTCGCGGCCTCGGACGATCTCGACGCGACGGCGGGCAGCTCGCCGATTTTCGATTCCTATGTCGAGGCCGGGGTCAAGCACTTCCAGGCCCGGCACGGACTCCTTGAAACCGGCATCGTCTCGAAGGAGACCTTCGCCGCGCTCAACGTTCCCGCCGACGTCCGGCTGCATCAGCTCGAGATCAATCTGGTTCGCCTGCGCTCTTATTCCGGCAATCTCGGCGATCGTTTCGTCACGGCCAACATTCCCGCCATGGCGGTCGAGACAGTCGAAAATGGCGTCGTCGCGACGCGTCATGAGGCCGGCGTCGGCAAAATCGACCGCCAGTCCCCGGTTATGATGACGAAGGCGATCGACATCAATTTCAATCCCTATTGGACCGTGCCGCCTTCGCTGATCAAAAAGGACATGATCCCGCGGATGCAGAAGGACCCGAACTATCTGACCGAGCACAAAATCCGGATTTTCAACAAGGACAATCAGGAAGTCGAGCCGAGCTCCATCGACTGGAACACCAACGACGCCGTCAATTACCGCTATCGGCAGGATCCGGGCGGCGACATCAATTCGCTCGGCGTCGTGCGCATCAACATCAACAATCCTTACGGCGTCTATATGCACGATACGCCGGAGAAGGGCGTCTTCGGCGACGATTTCCGATTCGTGTCGTCGGGCTGCATTCGCGTCCAGAACGTGCGCGACTATGTGACGTGGCTGTTGAAGGATACGCCCGGTTGGGATCGCGAGCATATCGACGAGGCGATCCGCTCGGGCGAACGCATCGACGCCAAGATCGCGACGCCGGTGCCTGTTTATTGGGTTTATATCACTGCCTGGGGCGCGCCCGACGGCCTCGTTCAGTTCCGCGAGGATATTTATCAGCGCGACGGCTTCGGACCGACGGCGGATGGAGCGGCTTCGGCGGCGCCGCTGCAGCAGGCGATCCAGCCCGAGGCGCAAGCGCCAGTCAGCGCCGCCAGCGCCAGGACGCTGGAGCCGATGAACGACGAAGAGCAATAGCCTTCGCAGTTCGGACCCGGCAGCGGTTCGAGCCAGCTGTGTTCGGATCGCTCTGATTTCTTTTCTGAGGATTCGCTAAACGCGCGGGATCCGCTTCGCTCGAAAGCGCTGGAGCGGCGGACGCTCCGACAGAATCGGAGCTGCCGCTCGATCTCTTTAGTTTGAGCGCGGAATTTTCCAGAAGCCGGTTCCCCCTTCGGGTCCAATGCACCAGAGCGGGACGAGGAAAAGCGGGAACCGGTTTTCCGCCCGCATCCCGCTCTAAACTCCTGGAATCGATTACGTTCATGATTTTGGATTGATTCAATCCAAAATCATCGTGATCTAGTAGTGCGGAGCCGGGGTCGTGGCGGCTGGCGTGGGCGGCGCGGGGGGCTCATTCTTCTCGCCCCAGAAGTGGGCCAGGAAAGCCAGGGCGAGGAGGATGATGATGGCGGGTAAAATCCACCGCCTCAGCCCTGTGGCGTCCTCCTTGGGGGCCACTTCGACCGGCGCAGGCGCCGCGGCCGTCGGGATGGGGCGTGTGCCCGCCGTCGCGCTGCCGGCGGGGCTTGCGCCTAGAAAAGCCGCGACCGCCGCGGGCGTGACGGACGGAATGGCGCCGCCCGCGGTCAGGAAGCCGATGATCTTCGGCGTCGCATAGGCGAGCGCGCCGGCTGCGATGCCGGGGTCAACTCCGGCCTTGTTCGCAAGCTTCGCGATCGTCTCAGCGCCAAAAGCGTGGACGGCGCCCTGCGGCGAGAGCGGCGGGTTGTCCGCATTGCCGATCCAGGACGACGCCTGGGCGCCGAGCCCGGACGCGTTGAGTTTGTCAAGAAAGCCCTTAAGTCCTCCCGGCTCGCTGACGATTGCGCGCAGAACCTCCTGAAGGAGCGGACCGGCTTCTGGCCCTAGCGCCAGTCTCGCCTTGACGGCATCGACCAGTTCTTCGATAGGCGACGACATTATGGTGCTCCCCTTTTTATGGATCGGCTCGATCGAGCTTTTTGGTTTCTCCGCCGCATAGGCCGGCAAATGTGCGGCGCGGCGATTGTTTGAACTCGTGCGGAATCAGGCTCAAGGCTCCGCGAGCCGATATATAATGGATTTTAGTCTATTCAGGTCATTTTTTTGGACGCTCGAATGAAGCTTACGCGCTTCGACTTGTCAATTTGCGCGCGCTTCCCGTCCCCAACTTGACGTCGCAACGTTTTGCTTTGCACCCGCCCTCTCCATCGGGGTCCGTTGCGCCGCGCGGGAGGGAATGACGCAACCTAAAAAACTTTGAGTCCGCAGCAAATAAATCCTTTGGCGCCTCTCCTTCACGGCGCGGGAATGGCATGCTATGGCGACGCTACGATGTCGCGCCGCCACGCGCCGGAACGTAGGCTGACGTCCAAGACCCCAAATTCTTGAACGACTCCGCGTCCGAATGATTTTCCGTCTCGAAAGGAGCTCTCGCCATGAGCCAAGTCCATGCCGACAAGGGAGGCTATGCTTCCAACGCCTTCTTCGCAGCCAGCCTCAAGGATGCCGACCCGGAAATCGCCGAGGCGGTCAAGCTTGAACTTGGCCGTCAGCAGCATGAGATCGAGCTGATTGCATCCGAGAATATCGTCTCGAAGGCCGTTCTCGAGGCGCAGGGTTCGGTGCTGACCAACAAATATGCCGAAGGCTATCCGGGGCGGCGCTATTACGGCGGCTGCCAATATGTCGATATCGCCGAGAATCTGGCGATCGAACGGGTCAAGCGGCTTTTTGATTG
>DAITNE010000134.1:0-5615 GCA_036834765.1 Methylocella sp. | reverse complement strand
GGCGTGGTCGGCGGCGCGACCGGGGCGGTCGGCGGCCTTCTCGGCGTCGATCAGGAGCCGCGCTTCCGCGACTTTGCGTTGCGTGAGCATCGCTCGGCGTTCCGCTACGACGAGCAGGTCGTGCCGGGCGCGCGGCTGCCCCTCAGCGGCGTGACCTATTACCCAGTGCCGCCCGAATATGGCGTCGACCCGCGCTACCGCTACACCATTGTGAACGACCACGCTGTTCTGGTCGATCCGGCGACGCGGCGAATCGTGCAGGTCATCGACTAGAATCATCGACCACGCCTCAAAAGGCGCTTCGCCACATGCGAGGCGCTTTTTTTTTGCGGCGGCCTCCCTCGTGTGGCGGCAGGCTCAAGCGCGGCTTTTGGCGCGGCCGGCGTCGCCTCCAACCGACGTTGCGCCGACGCCTTGAGGCGCCCGCCAGAGGCGCTGCGCAAGCGCCTCCGCCTGGGCTGCGATTTCAGGAACCGCATTGGTTTCCCAATATTGGCCGCGCAGCATTGGCCCGATCGCGTAGAGGTCGCCGGACGCGACGCCGTTGCGGTCGATGGTCGCGAGGCGATTCGTGACGGCGACGCCAAGCCTGTGCCTGTCGAGGCGGATCCGTCCCTGATCGATCAGACGCTTGAGCAGAGTTTGATCCGAGGCGGCGAAATCATAGTTCGGGCCGGAGCAATTGATGAGTTTGTCGACGCGCAGATGAATCGTCCCGGCGCCGCTGCGCGGCTTGATCTCGACGTCGACGCCATCGGCGAGCCGGGAGAGCCGCTTCAGCCGTCCGGCGACGGTGCGCAGCCGGCCTGTCGCAATCAGGGCGCCGAATTTGGCGCCGATCTCCGGGGCGATGCGATGGCGATGCGCGTCCCACCAGGGCCGGACATGACGAATGAAGCGCGCTTGCTCCTCCGCCGGAAAGCCGAGCCACAAAGCCTGCGCGAACGGCCTCAGGCTGTTTAGAACCGATTGCCAGCCTTGTCCTTCCGCGCGCGCCTTTGCGATCTGGCTTCGCACCAGGCGGACCAGCCTGCGCACGGAGCGCGCGTCATTCAGATCGATAAAGGGCTTCCACTCTGTCGCGGGCTCCTGCGTGCGCGGCAGAAGCCCATGGCGGGAGAGGGCGATGATTTCGCCGCGATGGCCGCGCGCGCCAAGCGACAGCGCGACATCGATCATCGTCAGGCCGGCGCCGAGCAGCAGCACCGCCTGGTCGGGCGCGATCGAATCGAGGGACGCGACGCTCCAGGGATCCTTGAGGTAGAAAGCCTCGTCGTCGATCCAGCCTTCGACGCCGGCGGGCCTGCACGGCGGCAGGTTGCCGGTGGCGAGCACGATCCGATCCGCGCGAAACGAGCGTCCGTCCTCCAGAAGAACGACGTCGCCGCGATCGTCGATGATGTCCGTCGCCGTTCCCCGGACATGCGTCAGCTCGGGGCGCCCGTTCCCGGGCTTCAATCTCGTTTCGACGAGATGGCTGAGGAAACGGCCGTAAGCGGCGCGCGGCGCGTAGCAGGCGGCGAGGGACTGCGTATCGGGCGGCAGCAAATCGCGATGCTCGGCCAGGAAGTCGACAAAGGCGTTCGGCTGGCTGGTGAAAGGGCTCATCCCGCTTGCCGGTATATTCAGGAGATGGGTCGGCTCATTGGTGGAATAGGCTTGACCGACGCCGACCGCTTCGCGCTTCTCGATCAGGATCACGCGATCGCCGGGGCCGCCTTCCGCCATGAGATTGAGCGCCAGGATCGCGCCGCTGAAGCCGCCGCCGATAATCGCGATAGTCGTCATGCAGGGGGCCCAACCAAAACTATTCGAACCAAAACACAAAAGGCGTGGCGGGGCCAGACGCTCCATGCCATCGCGCGCCTGCCGCACCCGCCGTCGTCAGAACCGCCCCGGCGGCGCCGGCTATTCGCCTCCTTCGTAAAAGAGTTCAAGCGGCAATCCGACGACGGTTTTGCCGATCCACTCGCGGGCGATGATGTTCGAGGGTCCCATCGCGATGGCGGCGCGGGCGTCGCGGAAATAGCGCTCGAGAGGCCCGCGGGCATAGCCGTAGCCGCCGGTCACGGTGAGGGCGATGGCGGCGACCTTGTTCGCGACTTCCGCCGCGTGAACCTTGAATTCGGTGAGCGCGATCAACAGCTCGCTCTGCGGCTTGCCCTGCCGCCAAAGGGCGTCGAGCGCGGCCGCGAGTTCGCGGCGCCATGGCCCAAGCGATTCAACCAGCACCTTGGCTTCGCCGAGCTGCTGCCGGATGGCCTGATAATCGGCGAGGCTCTTTTGCTTGTCCTGATGCGTGAACCGCTTCACATGGGCGGTCGCGGTTTCAAGAGCGCCGCGGGCGAGCCCCTCCCACACCGCGCCGAGGCCGATCAGATAGACGGGCGAAACGCCGTCGTAGATAATCTCCTTCCCCTGCCCTTCGGCGCCCAACCGATCCCGCCGCGGGACCTTGACGCCGGCGTAGCGGATCGGGCCGGAATGATTGCCGCGAACGCCGAGCGCGTCCCAGGGCCCCGCCGTGATGCCGGGGGCCTTGCCGTCGACGATGAAGAAGGAAATATCGGTCTGGCCCTTCGCGCCGGGGGTGCGCGTCTGCAGGATATAAAAATCAGCCTGTCCCGAACTTGTCGTGAAGGACTTCTCGGCGTTGATCAGATAGTCGTCATTATCGCGGCCGGCTTCAGAAAAATTATACCACCAATGGCCGCCCGACGCGCGCTCGCTGGTGGAGTAGGTCCCAAGCAGGCTCTTCCCATTGGGTTTGAGCCAGCGCTGCTTCTGGTCTTCATCGCCGTAAAGATTGATGGTCTGGGCGGCGCCGACGTGCATGACGAAGACGAGACCCGTCGAGGCGTCGGCCTGGCCGATCCGATAGGCCGCTTCGGCGAAAGCCTGATAATCGAGGCCAAGTCCGCCGTATTTGCGATCGTTCAGGACCCCGGTCCATCCGGCGGCGGCGAGCGCATCGAGGTTCTCGCGCGGAAAGCGGCTCTCCCGATCGTTGCGTTCGGCGTTGACCTGAACCACCTCCGCGACGATGCCCGTCAATGCGTCGAAAGGATTGGCGCTGGCCTGCGCATGGTTATCTTTCGTCATGATCTTTCTATTCTCCGGATTGGTTCATAAGGCTCGCGCGGACGACGGCAAGGCTCAGGCGGCTCTTTTGGCTTGTTCTTGAGCGGCTTCGAGTTTTCTGACGAGGGGGATGACGTGCTTGCCGAAGAATTCGACCTCCTCCTGGAAATGCAGGAAGCCGAGCAGCACGAGATCGACGCCGACCTCTTTGAGGGCGAGGATGCGTTCGGCGATCTCATCGGGCGCGCCGATCAGATTGGTCTTGAAGCCGTCGTTGTATTGAACGAGATCCTCTAAGGTCGACTTCGCCCAATTGCCTTCGCGCTCCGGCGAAGCGTTGCCGGCGTTTTGCACTTCATGGTGAAACGCACGCACGGCTTCCGGATCGGCGTTCTCGAGGATCTCGGCGAGCACCTGGCGCGCTTCGGCTTCGCTCGGACGCGCGATGGCGAAGGCGTTGACGCCGATCTTGACCGAATGGCCGTTGCGGGCGGCCTTGGTCCTGATGTCGTCGATCTGTTTCTTGATCTCCGCGACGCTGTTGCCGTTGGTGAAATACCAGTCGGAGACGCGCGAGGCCATGTCGCGTGCGGCGCGCGAACTGCCGCCCTGGAAGATTTCCGGCAGCGGACCGAGCGGCTTCGGCTTTAACGAGTAGTCGCGGAAGCGGTAGAAATCGCCGTTCAGCGTGAAATTATCCTCGCTCCAGATGCCGCGCAGCGCGCGGATGAACTCCTCGGAGCGGCGATAGCGTTCGTCATGGTCGAGCCAGGGCTCGCCGATGGCGTGGAACTCGCCGCGGAACCAGCCGCTGACGACGTTCACCGCGATGCGCGCGTTGGTCAGATGGCTGATCGTCGCGACCTGCTTGGCGAGCAGCGCCGGATGCCAGGGGCCGGGCAGCACCGCGGCGATGACTTTCAGCTTCTCGGTGGCGGCGAGCAGGGCGTGCGTGAAGGTCACCGATTCATGCTGATACTCCGGTGCCGTAGCCGGCGGTGAAGCGGATCTGGCTCAGCGCATAGGAAAAACCCGACGCCTCGGCGATCTGGGCGAGGCGGCGGTTGTAGTCGATGTCCCAGCTGGTGCGCTGCTTGATCTTGCTGATCACCAGGCCGCCCGAGACGTTCGGCACCCAATAGGCGAATTGAAGGGGGGCGGCCGCTGGCGCAGGAGACGAGGCCGTTTGCGGCGCATGCGAGGCCGGCGGCGTTGGCGCGGATGTGGAGTCGGTCATGGTCGCTGCCTCTTGATCGTTGGGAGAATCGCGGTCGCCCGCGCTCACTCGGCCGCGATGGCGCGGGCCGGGCTGTGGATTAAGAGATGCGCGGCCTCCTCGGCGGCCCGCGCGATGCGCTCCCTGACGGCGGCCTTGGGCGCCCGCTCGGCGTCGAATTCGTCCTCGGTGGCGTAGACGAAGGTCGGGATGGTGAAAGCGCGAAAGAAGCTCAGCAGCGGGCGCAGCTGATGCTCGCCAATGAGGGCGTGCAGAGGCGTTCCGCCGGTGGCGGACAGGACGGCGATGCGGCCGATGAGGGCGTCGCGATCGATGAGATCGAAGATGTGCTTCAAGGCGCCGGCGATGCTGGCCCTGCAGACGGGCGTGCCGATCACCAGCAGATCGGCGCTCTCGATGGTGCGCAGGATCGCCTCTCCCGCCGGCGAGGCCGCATCGCGCGAGAGGGCGCTGAGTAGGTGCGGCGCCGCGTCGGACAGATGGACGGTCTTGACGGCGACGGGGACTTTCGCGGCGATCGCCGTCGCGATGGCGCCGGCAAGGGAGGCGGTGCGCGAATGGGCGCGGGGACTGCCGTTCAGCGTCACGATTGTGCGCGACGCCAGATGGATGGTCATGACTGATGTTTCCAGATTGGGAGCGGGCGCGCCGCTGCGGCGTTGACCAGCATCCGGCGGCAAGCGGCATGCCAGAGGTCCGTCAACGTAATATCAAGACTATAGGCGGCATCCCGCCCCAAGCGGCAGTTGCATTTGCAACAGCCCAAACAGCCCCCTGATGCATTTCAAACAGAACGCCAAACTGAGCTGGCGGAGGAACGCGTTCAGTCCCCGCGCAGGTTCCCGCGCGGACGTTCTGCTGCAATTCAAACAGATAATTTCCAGCTTTGGTGCGAATGCAGCAGAAGAATATCGTCGTTACGACAGATTATATTGAAATTATTCAATTTATTACTGGCACATCATTTGCCCACCGAGGAGACGGCCCATGGAGGGCGATTTCAATGACACATTCATCCGAGCATCGGTCAGACGCGGCGGGGCCCGAGACGCTCAACGTCTTCTGGTTCCTCCCTACGCATGGCGACGGGCATTATCTCGGAACGGCGGAAGGCGGCCGCGCCGTCGACCTCTCCTATTTGCAGCAGGTCGCGCAGGCCGCGGACAGGCTCGGCTACTACGGCGTTCTGATTCCGACCGGGCGCAGCTGCGAGGATTCCTGGGTCGTGGCGTCGGCTCTCGCGCCGCTCACCCAAAGGCTGCGCTTTCTCGTCGCCGTCCGGCCTGGCCTGCAATCG
>DAITNE010000133.1:4128-5616 GCA_036834765.1 Methylocella sp. | reverse complement strand
GGAGGGCCTCGCGGTCGCAGGCTCCGCCGAATCGCTCGGGCGGCAGGTGACCGCCTCGGTGGTGAAGTCGATTTTCATGGTGATCGTGGTCGACGGCATTTTCGCCGTCTTCTTCGCCGCCATCCGGTTCTAGGCGGCGCAGATGCAACCGATCGTTCCCACGAAGCCAAAAAGGTCCTTCGCCCTGCCGAAACGGGGCGGCAAGCCGATCACGCGGGGCGCGGCGCCCGAGGTCGCCATCCGCGTGCGCGATCTTATCGTCGGCTTCGACGGCAAACCGGTCCTCGACGGACTCGATCTCGACGTCCGCCGCGGCGAGGTGATGGGCTTCGTCGGCGGCTCCGGCACCGGAAAGTCTGTCCTGACCCGCACCATTCTGGAGCTGATCCCGAAGCAGAGCGGAACCATCGAGCTGTTCGGCTTTGATCTCGATCGCGTTACGCGCGCCGAACATGACGCGCTCGAGCGACGCATGGGGGTCATGTTCCAGCAGGGCGCACTGTTTTCGGGCCTCACGGTGAAGCAGAACGTCCAGGTGCCGATGCGTGAGCATCTGAACCTTTCGCCGCGCCTCGCCGACGAGCTCGCCATGCTCAAGATCGAGCTGGTTGGCCTTAGCCTTGACGCGGCGGACAAAGTTCCGTCGGAATTATCTGGCGGCATGATCAAGCGGGCGGCCCTGGCGCGGGCGCTCGCGCTCGATCCCGAGCTCTTGTTTCTCGACGAGCCGACTTCCGGCCTTGACCCGATCGGGGCCGCCGAGTTTGACGATTTGATCTCGACCCTGCAGAAGACCTTGGGCCTGACGGTCTTCATGGTGACGCATGATCTCGACAGTCTTTATTCAGTCTGCGACCGGATCGCGGCCCTCGCGGATCAGAAGGTGATTGCGACCGGCCCGATCGACACCATGTTGGCGTCGGACCACCCATGGCTGCGCGCCTATTTCCACGGCAAGAGGGCGCGCCAGTTCGACCCCTCCGCGATCAAGCCGACGGCGAGTGGCGCCGGTCTTGAGAGCGCGACGATCAAGGGATGACGCAGAGCAGAATGAACAGGATGAGACGATAGATGGAAACCCGCGCGAACTATGCGCTGATCGGCATTTTCACCCTGGCCGTGATCGCCTCCGCTTTTGGCTTCGTGCTGTGGTTTTCCGGCGGCGACAAGCCGGGCGGTCAGCGCACCTACAAGATCGTCTTCGTCGGATCGGTGTCGGGCCTTTTGCGCGGCGCGCCGGTCCGGTTCAATGGCGTCGGCGTCGGAGACGTGACGAACATCGACTTCATTCCTGAAGATCCAAGCCATGTCTCCGCGCTGATCGAAATCGATGCGCGGGTTCCGATCCGCACCGACACCAAAGCGCGGCTCGATTCGACGGGTCTGACGGGCGTCGCCTCCGTCGCCCTCTCCGGCGGGGCGGAGGGCTCGCCTGTGCTGCAGCCGGGTCCCGGCGGCGGCGGCCCGCTGCGGCGGCCGGGGCGAGAG
>DAITNE010000133.1:0-4118 GCA_036834765.1 Methylocella sp. | reverse complement strand
GGCGGCCCGCCGACGATCATGGCCGACCGGTCAGACTTCCAGGACCTGGTCGAGACGGCCCACAAAATCGCGGGTCAGGCCACCGAATTTCTGGACAAGACCAACAAGGTGCTTGACGACAATTCGGGCTCCATTTCGGCGTCGGTGAAGAACATTCAGAAATTCTCGGACGCGCTCGCCGCCAACGCGGACGGCCTCAAGAACTTGACCACCAAGTTGGACGGGCTTGCGAGCGACGCCGACAATCTGGTCAAAGCGGCCGATCCGGCGCAGGTGGCGAGCATCATTTCCGACTTTGGCGCGACATCGAAATCGATCCGGAAACTCACCGACGATGTCGATGCGCGATGGAAGTATATCGGAGCCAACCTTACGCGCTTCTCGGGTTCCGGACTGCGCGAGTATGAGGCGCTCGCGAGCGACGGCCGCAAGACGCTGGATCAGCTCAACCAGGCGCTGCGTTCGATCGAACAGAACCCACAGCAGTTCATCTTCGGCAAGAAATAGCCAATTCCCGAATATACCGCCGCCTTCCTCCTCCGCCGTCTCGACGGAGCGCGAGCGGGAAGGTGTAGAAGGAGCCGGTTGCGACGTCGCCGCGGCGCCCTTGTCCTGCGCAATGGATCGGAACGGCTCCGCGGATCGGCGACAACCGGGCTTCCCGCCGCGTGATTCGCAAAATGCCGCCGCTTGCGTTGCTGCGCCGGTTCGCCGCGTTGTCTTTCAAAACCGCTAAAAGGCGCCCCAAGACTGAGCAAGCCTCCGTCCGCTGAGGGAAACAAGGCGATAAGGCAGATCTTCTTGCGGTATATGCTGTAGATTTCGCGGGCTCTATAGATTCTACGATGGAATTATGCCACTAACGATTCTCCGGCTCGCGTGGCTTTCCTACAGCAGACGCAAACCGGGCCATTGACGAAGCGCCGCGCCGCCGGATTTCTCTGCGTTTTTAGCAACCGCCATCCAGGCCTGATTTGAACGCGGACCTCCCCGGCGCCTATCTTGACAAGCAAAGGCATCATGGACACTTCAATCGAACGCATCCGCGCCAAGATCTCTGAACTGGAGGCGAAGGTCGCCGATCTTCGCATCGCCGAACGTGAGCTCAAGGCTCTTGAAAGACTACCGGCGCCAAAGACGCGAAAGACAAGAGTCGCCGCAGCGCCGAAGGCAAAGCCAACGCCCAAGGCAAAGGCGAAGCGCGGGCCGAAAGCAAAGGGGGAGCCAAGGAGCCAGACCATCGGCTCGGCGATCACCGAGGTGCTCGACAAGCATGGCTCGGTGTCAGCCGCCGAGATCGCGGAGCACATCAAGGCCTCGGGCCGGGACATCACCAATCGCACGGTGTCCTTTGCGCTGCAGGCGTTGAAAAAGCGCGGCCTCGCCAAGAACACCGATGGCAAGTGGTCGCCGCCGAAAGCTCGCTCGAAGTAAGCCGGCGCCTGATCGAAGGCCCTTCGACGTCCGGACGGCGCCTTGTCCGGCCGGCGTCCAAAGAGTTGAGCGTCAGATCAACCCGGCTGTGGGCGCCGGGGCTTTTTGGTTGCATCGCTCGCGCGATCGGCGCAGCCGCCGTGGCGGGCTCTGCGTGCAAACTTTCTTCATCCGGACGGCGGATGCCGGGCCGGAATGGATAGCGTTGCCGCGTCCGGGACTCCGCCGCAGGAGCCGCCGCAGAGCAAGCTGTGGACTCGTGTCCACAGCGATCGCTTAGACCACCTCGTCCGGGGCGAGCACGCAGATCGTCGCCTCATCGGTTTCGATCTGCAAGGTCACGTGGCCGATGCGGTAGCGCTGGCGCAGACGTTCCGCGGTTTCCATTAAAAAGGCGTCGCCCGGGTGGCCGGCCGGCATCAAGAGATGGCCGGTGAGGCAGATGTCGCTCGTGCTCATCGACCAGATATGCAGGTCATGCAACGCGGTCACGCCCGGCAATTCGGTCAGGAACCGGCGCACGTCGGCGCTGGCGATCCCGGCCGGAACGGCGCCGAGCGACATGGCGAGACTTTCGCGCAGCAGGCCCCATGTGCCGGCGATGATGACGCCATTGATGATGAGGCTCATCAGCGGATCGAGCCACAGCTGGCCGGTTAGCAGAATGAGAAGGCCGGCGATGACGACGCCGCCCGAAACCGCAGCGTCCGACGCCATATGCAGGAAAGCCCCGCGCACGTTGAGGTCATCCTTGCGCCCCGACGCGAACAACGCAGCCGTGATCGCGTTGATGATCATGCCGATCGCGGCGACGACCATCATCGTTTTCGCGGCGACCGGCTCCGGCTCGAAGAAGCGATGGATCGCCTCATAGCTCAGCGCGCCGACGACGAGCATGAGAAAGACGGCATTGAACAGGGCCGCGAGAATCGAAGTGCCCTTCAGCCCATATGTGAAACGGGCCGAGGGTGCCCGCGCGGAAAGGACGATCGCGGCGAAGGCGACGCCAAGGCCCAGAACGTCGGAGAGATTATGCCCGGCGTCGGCGATCAGCGCGACTGAGCCGGAAATGATTCCATAGACGAGTTCGAGGACGACGATGAGAATGTTCAGCGCGATGCCGATGGCGAAGCGCGGACCGAAGTCAGGCGGTGCCGCGTGAGAATGGGCGTGGGCGTGGTTGCGGTCCTGGGCGTGGGAATGTGGCTCGCCCCCGCTTGCATGCGCATCGTCGCCCTCGCCACGTTCGTCGCAATGACTCATGGTATTCCTCGCTCCCGTCGCCGCGAATCTTTGGAGTCTGCACGGCGCCGTTGACGTTTTAAGGACAAAGCGTGCCGCAGCGCAAAGATTTGTGGGCGGGCTGCGCGGGGGCGGCTCCGTCGCGGCAGGTGGCGCTTGCGCCATATTTTGTCGCGGCGAGGCTCGCCACGAGGTTAAAGGCCGGGTAGCTTCTTCGGCGCGCCGCCACACAGGCGGCCGAGGGCCAGACAGCCGGATCAGCTGGCGTCCCGAAGGGCGCGGAAAGGAACGCTGATGTTCAATCTTTACGAGATCGTGCAAAACGCCCAGGACGGCCAGGCCGTCGACAACCTTGCCAAACAGTTCAATATTTCGCCGGGCGAGGCGGATGCCGCCGTCAAGGCCCTGCTGCCGGCGCTGTCGACAGCCTTTCTGCAGCGAGCGGCCGAACCGGCGGCTTTCGGCTCGATTCTCGGCGCGCTGGGGGATCCGCAGCATGCCGCCGCCTTCGCCGATCCCGACGCGGCGCTCTCAAGCGAGACGACGCAAAAGGGCGCGGCGGCGCTGCAGCACTTGTTCGGCTCGCCCGACACGAGCGCGCAAATCGCGCAGCACGCCGCGGGAGTCGCGGGATTGCCGCCAGCGCTGATCCAGCAGATGGCGCCCGTGATCGCCTCGTTGATCCTTGGCGGCCTCAGCAAGGGCCTCGCCAATCAAGGCCTCGGCGGCGTCTTCGGACAGCTCGCCAACGCCGCCGGACAAGGCGGCCTCGGCTCCATTCTAGGGGGTCTGCTCGGCGGCGCTCCCCCGGCGCAGGCGCAGCCGCAAGGCGGCGCACAGCAGGTCAATCCGGGCGCAGCCGGCAATAACCCACTGGATGGCCTCGGCGGCCTCGGCTCCATTCTCGGCGGTCTGCTCGGCGGCGCTCCCGCGGCGCAGGCGCAGCCGCAAGGCGCTCCACAAGCAAATCCGCAAATAAATCCCGATGCGCCCGGCGGCCTTGGCGGGCTTGGCGGCCTTGGCGGCGTCCTGCAATCGATCCTCGGCGGTTTGCTCGCCGGCAAGTCGGGCAGTCCGACGCCGCAGGAAGGAGCGGCGCCGCAGGGGCCCGGGGGGATCGAACCCGGCGCGGTCCAGTCCGGTCTCGACGCGCTGATCAAGATGCTGCAACCGGGCACGCCCCCGCCGCCAACCGGCCAGCAGGCCGGGCTCCAGAACGAGATCAACGCGATTTTGACTGGAAAGCGGTCGTGACAAGAGCTGTTTTCCAATCCCACGGGCTCGGAAAACAGCTCTAACTTCCTGTTTCGCCGCACTTTCTTGACGCGAACCGGGGTCGCTTCGCTCTGAAATGCTCAATCCTTCAGGCGCGCTCTGCGTTGCGCCGCGGTGCCGGGCCGCCTATGTAGCTGTGCAGCGCGCGGGTCGCCGACCGTCCTGGC
>DAITNE010000132.1:0-5627 GCA_036834765.1 Methylocella sp. | reverse complement strand
CGCGCATCGACATCGCCATCGAGGCGGGCGGCCGGCGGCTGATCCGCGTCATCGACAATGGCGCCGGCATGAGCCCTGGGGATTTGGACCTCGCCGTCGAGCGCCACGCCACCTCGAAAATCCCCGACGGCGATCTCTCGGCCATCGCGAGCCTTGGCTTTCGCGGCGAGGCGCTGCCCTCGATCGGCTCGGTCGCGACGCTGGAGATTTTTTCGCGCGCGAGCGGGGCCTTGGAGGCCGCGCGCATCCGCGTCGATCAGGGCCTTAAGACGCCGGTCGCTCCGGTCGCGCAGCCGCAGGGAACGCGTGTAGAAATCCGCGATCTTTTCGCCGCCACACCGGCGCGGCTGAAATTTTTGAAAACCGACCGCGCCGAGGCCAGAGCCTGCGCCGATGTCGCCCAGCGCCTCGCCATGGCGCACCCAAATGTGCGCTTCAGCTTTTCCGCCTCGGAGGCCGCGAGCTTCAATCTTCCCGCCAGCGGTGCCGGCGAAGACGGCCTTCTTTCAAGGCTTTGCGCCATCATGGGCAAGGATTTCCGCGCCAATGCGCTCAGCGTCGACGCGGCGCGGGAGGGCTTCGGGCTCGAGGGATTCGCCGGCCTGCCGACCTGGCACCGCGCCAGCGCCTCGGCGCAATATCTCTTCGTCAACGGGCGCCCTGTGCGCGACAAGCTGCTCCTTGGCGCGGTGCGGGCGGCTTACATGGATTTTCTCCCCTCCGGCCGCCATCCGGCGCTGGCGCTCTTCCTTCGCTGCGACCCGCACGAGGTCGACGTCAATGTGCATCCGGCCAAGGCGGAGGTGCGCTTTCGCGACG
Organism: Methylocella sp.; assembly: GCA_036834765.1. Classification (GTDB taxonomy): domain Bacteria; phylum Pseudomonadota; class Alphaproteobacteria; order Rhizobiales; family Beijerinckiaceae; genus Methylocapsa. The sequence continues at coordinate 4,808 of DAITNE010000132.1, read as the reverse complement.
GAGGCTTGGTGCGCGGCCTCGTCATCGGCGCCCTGAAACAGACGCTTCAGGGCGCGCTGCATCGCGCGACGCCGACAAATGGCGCGGCCGCCCTCGATCTTCTCGCGCGACGCAACTTCGCCCCCGCGGGGCCGGCGAACTGGGACTGGCGGCGCTCGCCCGCCGCGCCTGCGAGCTACCCCACGCCGGGCGATGCGGCGCCGGTCCACACCGGTTTCAACGAGCCGGCGCAGGCTGCCTTCCAAGGGGCCTTTCAGGACATGAGTCCGCAGGCGCGCGCGTATGATTTCGAGCCCTCGCGGGCGGACAGCGAGGCCCCGCTCGGCGCGGCGCGGGCGCAGATCCATGAGACCTATATCGTGGCGCAGACGCGCGACGGGCTCGTCATCGTCGACCAGCACGCCGCCCATGAGCGCCTTGTCTATGAACGCCTCAAGGCCGCCCGCGCGGGCAGCGCCCCGGAGCGGCAGGCGCTGCTCGTGCCGGCGATCGTCGAGATGACTGAGGGCGAGGCGGGCCTCGTCGCTGACGCGGCACCGCTTCTCGCCGAATTCGGCCTCGTCATCGAGCCGTTCGGACCGGGCGCCGTGGCGATTCGGGAGATTCCGGCGCTCCTGCAAGGCGTGGATGCGGCGCGCCTCATCCGCGATCTCGCCTCCTCCTTGAGCGAGGACGAGCGCGCCAGCGCCTCGCTGGAGCGGCGGCGCGATCACGTGCTCGCCACCATGGCCTGCCATCATTCCGTGCGCGCCGGACGACGCCTGCGGCCAGAAGAGATGAACGCGCTGCTGCGGGACATGGAGCGAACGCCGGGCTCCGGCCAGTGCAATCACGGCCGCCCGACCTATGTCGAATTGAAGCTCGCCGACGTCGAGAGGCTGTTTGGGCGCAGATGAAGCTTCAGTGCGCCGCCTGCGGCGCGGCCGCCTGCGAGATAATCGAGCTTCAAGAGCGGGCGCATCAGTTCGGCGGGAAAATCGCAGGTGTAGACGCCTTCGGCATAGGAGCCGAGCGCGTAAGGATCGAAGGTGACCTGCGCCTTCGTCGCGAAAAAGCTCCAGCGCGTCAGATCGGCGACGCTCTTTTCGATCTCCTTCGTCTGCTCGTTGGCGCTGACTGGAACGTAGGGGGCTTCCGGCGCGCGCTCCTGCTTCTCGCGCTTGATGTCGGCGAGGCAGGCGGCGACGAGTTTCGGCTGTGCGTCGGCCGCGAACAGAGCGGAAAATTGCAGCTCTTTGCCGGCGTCGAGATCGATGGCGAAATTCGACGTGCTCGACATGCCGTGCGCGCCGCCGGAAAAATCGTAGAGGTCGATGCGGGCCGAGATGAATTCCGGTGAGGCGAAACTGGCGCTGATGTTGAGATGGTACGAATAGACCATATTCTGGCGAAAGCCGCTCTGGTCGATCTTCGGAACCTTTTTCAAGAGCGAGTCGATATTGGCGTCGAAGAGCTTCTCGCCGGGCAGCTGCGGATCGGCGAATTTCAGCGCATTGACGTCGATATCGTACTGATACGGCGCGCCGACATGTTGAATGAAAACGGGCGTAAAGCGCTGCGCCGCGCCCGGACCGCTGACAGGCTCGCCGGCGAGAAAGGCCCGCCTTTGCCGGGTCTCGTCAGCGAGGCAGCTCGTCCGGGCCGCGGCGTCGTCCCTGGCCGAGCAGAGGTCGGCGCGGAACTTGAGCCATCGCCTTTGCGAGGTTAAGAGCGCGGTCTTCTCCGGCGCGGCGAGCCGCGCGGCCAAGGCGTCATAGGATTTGGTCATGGCGCCATCCGCGGCCGCCGCGACTGGATCAGCGCAGATCGCCTTGTCGACCTGCGTCGACGCTTTGGCGCAGTCGAGCGCCATCGCGGGGCAGGCGCTCGATGCGACGGCGATGCAGGGGAAAACGGTAAGGCGCAGGGACATGGAAAGGCCTTTTCGGCGGCTGCGGGCAGGGTGCGCCACAAAATATCGCGCGACAAACAAAAACGGCAGCCCCGTTTGCGTGGGGAGAAACGAGCGCGAGGCTTGAAATCGGCGACGCCTCTCTCGATAAGGGGGCGCGTCCGGCCCCTCTCCCGGCGCAGCGGGAGCTTGGCATGAATGTTCTTCTTCTCGGCTCCGGCGGGCGCGAGCACGCCATGGCTCTGGCGCTCGCCAAAAGCGCGCGCCTGAAGCGGCTTTTCGCGGCGCCCGGCAATCCCGGCATGGCTTCGCTGGCGCGGTGCGCTGCGCTCGATCTTTCCGATCATGGCGCGGTCATCGGCTTCTGCAAGGCGAACACCATCGATCTCGTCGTCGTCGGCCCGGAGGCGCCGCTGGTCGCGGGGATCGTCGACGATCTCGAAGCCTGCGGAATCAAGGCTTTCGGGCCGCGCATGGAGGCCGCGCGCCTCGAAGGCTCGAAAGCTTTCGCCAAGGAGTTTTGCGCGCGTTTCGCCATCCCCACCGCGGCTTTCGGCCGCTTCGACGAGGCCGCCCCAGCCAAGGCCTATGCGCGGGAGAAAGGCGCGCCGATCGTCGTCAAGGCCGATGGCCTCGCGAGCGGCAAGGGCGTCATCGTCGCGATGAGCGTCGCCGAGGCGGAGGCGGCGATCGACGTCATGTTCGCGGGCGGTTTCGGGCCCGCCGGCGAGACGATCGTCATCGAGGAATTCCTGGCTGGCGAGGAAGTCTCCTTCTTCGCGCTCTGCGACGGCGAAAAGGCGCTTCGCTTCGCCTCGGCGCAGGATCACAAGCGCGTTGGCGAAGGCGAGAGCGGTCCAAATACCGGCGGAATGGGTGCCTATTCGCCCGCCCCGATCATGAGCGAGGCCATGTCCGCGCGGGTCATGCGCGAGATCGTTGAGCCCACCGTCAAGGGCATGATGGCGCTCGGCGCGCCCTTCAAGGGGGTCATCTTCGCCGGGCTGATGATCGGCGCGGATGGCCCGAAACTGATCGAATATAATGTACGATTTGGCGATCCCGAGACGCAGGCCATGCTGCCGCGCCTTGAGGAGGATTTCCTCACCCTCCTCCTCGAATGCGCCGAGGGCCGGTTGCGGCGAGACTCCATTCGCCTGTCGCCGGAGACGGCGCTGACTGTCGTGCTGGCCGCCAGAGGCTATCCGGATGCGCCTGAAAAGGGCAGCGAAATCAAAGGCCTCGCGCGCGCGGAGGCGATGCCCTTCGTCACCGTCACGCAGGCGGGAACGCGGCTCGACGGCGCGCGGCTCATCGCCGACGGCGGCCGCGTCCTCAATGTGACGGCGCTCGGCGCTGACGTGGTTGAGGCGCAGGCCCGCGCCTACGCGGCGATCGACGCGATCGAATGGCCAAGTGGTTTCTGCCGGCGCGATATTGGCTGGCGGGCTTTGAAACTTTCCCGCGAGGGCTCCCGTAAAGACTGACATGCCGGCCGAGAGCGCCGGTTTGACAGCCAGGGAGCTAAACCCATGAATCGCAACCGCTTTACGCTCGCCGCCGCCGCTTTTCTCGCGCTCGCCGGTGCCTCAGGCTTCGCCTCCGCCGAGATGACCAAGATGGTCGGCGGCGCCGCGATGTATCCGAGCAAGAACATCATCCAGAACGCCGTCAATTCAAAGGACAACACGACGCTCGTCGCCGCCGTCAAAGCGGCCGGCCTCGTGGATACGCTCGAAGGTCCCGGCCCCTTCACGGTTTTCGCGCCGACCAATGCGGCCTTCAGCGAACTTCCGGCCGGCACGGTCGAGAACCTCCTGAAGCCCGAGAACAAGGCCGATCTTACGGGCGTCCTCACCTATCACGTGCTGCCCGGCCGCCTCACCACCGAGGACCTTTCCGCCGCGATCAAGCAGGGCGGCGGACAGGCGACGTTCAAGACCGTCGAAGGCGAGCCGCTGACCATTTCGGAAAAAGGCAAGACCTTCGAAATCACCGATTCGAAGGGCCGCACGGCGCGCGTCACAATCGCCGACGTGCTGCAGTCGAACGGCGTCATCCACGTCATCAACAAGGTGCTGCTGCCGTAACCTTTGAATTATCGCGCCCGGCCCGGCGAGCGCGCCGGCCGGGCGTCTATGGCGGCTTTCTCAGCGGCTTGTCCGATGGCGAAGGCGGCCGATCCGGCCGCTTTAATTCATTCATCGCATGGTGGCAGAAAAGCGTATCCAGATTTTGAACTCAAGGACGGCCTTGTGGGCCGCCGCCGAAGGCGGTCTGCGATCCTTGACTTCAAAATCTGGATACGCTCGGGTCGGCCATGCGCTGAATGAGTATCTCTGCGCAGACGCGCCGATACCGGTTCATCGTCTTTCGCGTCCTTCGATACGATTTCGGTCTTATTTCGCGCGCGCAAACACGAGCTGCGTATCGCCGAAGCGGCGCGCCTCGCGCAGGCTGAAGCCTTCCGGCAACGCGACTTCCGCCTCAGCAGCCTCCTCGATCACGATCAGCGCCTGCGACTCCAGCCATCCGCCATCCCGCAGGGCTTTCAGCGCGGGCGGCGCTAGGCCCTTGCCATAGGGCGGATCGAGGAAGGCTAGGGCGTATCGCTCGCCCTCGGGGGCGGCCCCGAGCTTTCGCGCGTCGCGGCGCAGCAGGCGAGCCGTATTGGCGAGCCCCAGCGCTTTCAGATTGGCGCGGATGATCGCCGCCGCCTCCGCGCCCTGATCCACGAGCAGCGCCGACGCAGCCCCCCGCGACAGCGCCTCGATCGCCAGCGCGCCCGTGCCGGCGAAGAGATCGATCACGCGCGCGCCCTCAGCCGGCGCGTCATAGGCGTGGGCGAGGATGTTGAACAGACTCTCGCGCAGGCGGTCCGACGTCGGCCGGATCGAATCGGAGGCCGGAGCTTTCA
>DAITNE010000131.1:0-5656 GCA_036834765.1 Methylocella sp. | reverse complement strand
CATGGTTCCGACGATCTGCGCGATGACGCCGCCGCGATCGATGTCGCCGACGAGGATCACGGGAACATCGGCAGCGCGGGCGAAACCCATATTGGCGATGTCGTTCTTGCGCAGATTGATCTCGGACGCGCTTCCCGCGCCTTCGACGATGACGAGATCGGCCCGCGCGGCGAGGCGGCCGAAACTTTCCAGAACGGCGCCGAGGAGCTTCGGCTTCAGGTCCTGATAATCCCGCGCGGCGGCGGCGCCGATCACGCGCCCGCGCAGCACCACCTGCGCGCCGGCGCCGCCCTGCGGCTTCAAGAGCACCGGGTTCATGTCGACGCTGGCCGGCGCGCCGCAGGCCCGCGCCTGCAGCGCCTGCGCGCGGCCGATCTCGCCGCCATCAGCCGTCACCGCGGCGTTGTTCGACATGTTCTGCGGCTTGAAGGGCAAAACCTTGAGGCCGCGATTGCGGTAGGCGCGGCAGAGGCCGGCGACGATCAGGGATTTGCCGACGTCAGAACCCGTCCCCTGAACCATCAGGGCCCTGGCCCGCGCGCTCAAAACTCGATGCCCTGCTGCGCTTTGACGCCCGCCGCGAAATGATGCTTGACCAGCGTCATCTCGGTGACGAGATCGGCGGCCTCGATGAGTTGCGGCTTCGCATTGCGTCCGGTCGCGACGATGTGCAAATCGGGCCGCCGCGCTTTCAGCGCCGCGACCACCTCGTCGAGGGGCAGATAATCATAGCGCAGAGCGATGTTGAGTTCGTCGAGGACGAGCAGTCTGATCGCCGGATCGGCCATGAGCTCGAGGGCTTTGGCCCAGGCCGCCCCGGCCGCCGCCATGTCGCGGGCGCGATCCTGCGTCTCCCAGGTGAATCCCTCGCCCATGGAATGCCAGTCGACGAGATCGTCGAAGCATCGGACCGCGTTGCGCTCGCCGGTGTCCCAGGCGCCCTTGATGAACTGCACGACGCCGCAGCGCCAGCCATGGCCGAGCGCGCGCAGCAAAAGCCCGAAGGCCGCCGTCGACTTGCCCTTGCCGGAGCCGGTGTGGACGATGAGCAGGCCCTTCCCGGAGATGGACTTGCTCGCCACCTCGGCATCCTGCGCGGCCTTGCGCTTCTGCATTTTGTCGCGATGGCGCCGGATCGACGCTTCATCCAGCGCTTCGCTCATTTGAAGGATCGTCCCTTTACGGAAAAGTCTGAAGCCGATCAAAAATCATGCAGCGAAACTATACAGCTGAAGGAGAATCACGGCTCGGTTTTTTCAGTCATGCTCCGGCGGCGCGGACAATCGAAGACAAGGGTCGCCGCCCGGACGCGGGCGCTCCGCTCGCGGATGCTGCGATCTTGTCGCAACCGGGCGATTTTTTCCTCCCGTCACAGGCTTTGGCCCGGTTTTCGCCTTGCTTTTTGATATCGCTGGATCAAAAAGTGGCGGCCTTGGAAGGCTCCGGGAGGAATTAATACAATGAAAATCAGGGCTTTGCTTTTCTGCCTGCTCATCAGCGGCCTGATCGTCGGCGCGCATGCGGCGCGCGCGGACGGCGCGGGCGATCCAACGCCGGTGTCCTCTACGGACGGGGAATATTTCGACAAGCAGGGCAATCCGACCTACAATATCAAGGATGGCAAGGTCGACTGGTACACCTTCATCGGCTACCGCATGTATGGCGCCAATTGCCTCGCCTGCCACGGCCCCGACGCGCTCGGCTCCTCCTATGCGCCCTCCCTCGTCGATTCGCTGAAGTCTCTCACCACCGACCAGGTGCTGGGCACCATCATCGGCGGCAAGCGCGACGTCACCGCGTCGGCTGACCTCGTGATGCCATCCTTTGGCGTCAACAAGAACGTGATGTGCTACCTCAATCCCATCTACGTCTATCTGCGGGCGCGCTCCGATGGCGCGTTGGGCCGCGAACGTCCCTCAGACCACGAGGATAAGCCAGCCGACTGGGACAAGAGCATCGACGCATGCTTCCAGTAAGCCCGGATTGACACCGCGCCCGTTCGGTCTAGTCTCCGCCTCGTAACGGTCCCTCTCGTCGAGGGGTAAATGGGAATGTGGCGCCGCGCCGAAAGACGCGCAAATCCACAGCTGCCCCCGCAACTGTAAGCGGGTAGTCGCATGCCGAAACGCCACTGGGAGTTCGTGAACTCCTGGGAAGGCGGCGCGCGACGCCGATCCGCGAGCCAGGAAACCTGCCGTTCGATCGAGAATAAGGCGGGCGGGGCGCTCCGGCCTTGATCGATGCCGGCGGCCGCCGCCGGCGAAGGAGCCCGCCCGTCGCGGCGCTCCGCAATAAGGCGCCCCGTAGCAGCAGGACCGGGGCTTTATGAACGATCTTTCCCGCGCGCGCCCGTCGCGAATTCCGGCGACCATCGTCACCGGCTTCCTCGGGGCCGGCAAGACGACGCTGATCCGCCATATTCTGGCGGGCGCCGGCGGGCGCCGCCTCGCGCTGATCATCAACGAATTCGGCGACGTCGGCGTCGACGGCGAGATCCTGAAGCGCTGCGGCGACCCTGTCTGCACCGAAGACTCCATCATCGAACTCGCCAACGGCTGCATCTGCTGCACCGTGGCGGATGACTTTCTGCCCGCGATCGAGCGGCTGCTGGCGCTCGAACCCGCGCCGGACCATCTCATCATCGAGACGTCGGGCCTCGCCTTGCCGAAGCCTCTCGTCAAGGCTTTCGACTGGCCGGGCGTGCTCGCGCGTCTCACCGTCGATGGCGTCATCGCCGTCGTCGACGCGGCGGCCGTCGCCGATGGTCGCTTCGCCGACGATCCGTTGAGGCTGGCGCGCCAGCGCGAAGCCGATCCTTCGATCGCGCACGACAATCCGCTCGAGGAGGTGTTCGAGGATCAACTCCTCTGCGCCGACCTCATCGTCCTTAACAAGACCGATCTCATCACCGCGGCCGACGAGACGCGAGTCAGCGCCGGGATCCGGGCGGTAGCGCACCCCGCGGTCAAGATCGTCCGTTCGAGGGAAGGGCGAATCGACGCCGCCGTTCTCCTTGGCCTCGGCGCCGCCGCCGAAGACGATCTCGTCAATCGACGTTCGCATCATGACGATGAAGCCGGGCACGATCACGATGATTTCGAAAGCATCGTCGTCGAGATCAGGCCGATCGACGACGACGGCGCCTTCATGCGCCGCCTCGCGGACATAGCGAAGGCGCATGACGTGCTGCGCATAAAGGGCTTCGTCGAGGCGCGCGGCAAGCCGATGCGCCTCCTCGTGCAGGGCGTCGGGGCGAGGCTGCAAAAAAGCTTCGACCGCCCCTGGCGGCCGGACGAGGCGCGGGAAGGGCGGCTCGTCATCATCGGCGAAAAGGGCCTTAACGCCAGCGCGATCAAAGAGCTGCTGGAGGGCTGAATGCACCTCCTTGGGACGCAAAGCCGATCGCTGGACGAGGCCGAGGCAGCGGTCGATCTCGCACAGACGCCGGCCGATCTCGTGTTTCTCTCCTTTTCCGACAGCGACCTCGCCGCCGTCGCCGCGCAGACCCGCGCGGAAGCATTTTCAAGCGAAGCGGACGCCGGTTCGCGTGAAGAAAATGCGATAAAGCCGAAACGCAAAATGAGCGTTCGGCTCGCCAGCCTGGCAACGCTCAAACATCCCTATTCGGTCGATCTTTACGTCGAGAAAGTCATCGCAGGGTCGCGCTTCGTGCTGGTGCGCCTGCTCGGCGGGCTCGACTATTGGCGCTATGGCGTCGAGGAAGTTTCGCGCGCCGCGCGGCACCATGGCGCCTCGCTCGCCATCGTTCCGGGCGATGGCTGCGCCGACCCGCGCCTTGAGGAGGCCTCGACCCTGCCGGCCGCCGATTTGCGCGAAATCTTCGCGCGATTCCAGAGCGGCGGCGCGGCCAATATCGAAGCGCTCCTCGATTGGATCGAGACGCGGCTTGACGGACCGGCGCTCTGGGACGCGCCGCGCGCGGTCGCGGCGGCTGGCGTCCTTGAAGCCGCGCAGCGCGCGCCGCGCGCCGCTGTCGGGCGGGCGCTGATCGTCTTCTATCGCTCCCATCTGCTCGCCGGCGATACAGCGCCCGTCATCACGCTCGCGGACGCGCTGGCGGAAAACGGCCTCGATGCCGAGGCGGTCTTCGTGACAAGCCTCAAGGACAGTGAAGCGATCGATTTTATGCGGGCAAGCTTCGCGCGCGAGAAACCCGACGTAATTTTGAACGCAACCGCTTTCTCGGCCCGACTCGACGACGGGCAAAGCATCCTCGACGTGGCGGACGCGCCGGTGCTGCAAGCAATTTTTTCCGGTGCCTCGGAGGCGCAGTGGCGGGCCGATCCGCGCGGCCTTGGCGCGGCGGATCTCGCAATGAATGTGGTGCTGCCCGAAATGGACGGGCGGCTTGTCACGCGCACCATCGCCTTCAAGACGGAGGCGCTTCATCGCCGGGAGCTGCAATTCACGCCGCTCACGCACGAAGCCCTGCCCTCGCGCATAAATTTCGTCGCCGATCTCGCCGCCGCCTGGGTCCATTTGCGCAAGACTCCGGCGCATGCGCGAAAAATAGCCTGCATCCTCTCCGACTATCCCGGCAAGGCGGGGCGCGGCGGCTATGCCGTGGGGCTCGACACGACGCAGAGCGTCGCTGCGATTGCGGGGATGCTGCGCGCCGAAGGCTATTCCATCGGGCCGTTGCCGGCCGCGGATGAACTGATGGCCAGCCTCGAATCGAAGGCGACCGAACGCCTGAGCCTCGCCGATTACAAAGAGGCGCTGCGGGACGTGCCGCGCGCCTTCGTCGACGCGGTCACGGCCGCCTGGGGCGCGCCCGAAGCGGATGCCGCCGCGCGCGAGGGATTCTTTTCATTTTCGATTTTGCGAGCCGGCAATTTTTGTCTCGCCCTGCAGCCCGATCGCGGCTCGGCCCTCGACCGCAAGGCGCAATACCATGATGGCGCGCTCGCGCCGCGCCACGCCTATATCGCCTTCTACGTCTGGCTGCGGCGCGTCGCCAACATCGACGCCATGATTCATTGCGGCGCGCATGGCACGCTCGAATGGCTGCCGGGCAAAGCCGCGGCGCTAAGCGAGGCCTGCGCACCCGAGGTCGTACTGGGGCCGATGCCGGTCGTCTATCCTTTCATCGTCAACAATCCGGGCGAAGCGGCGCAGGCGAAGCGCCGCCTCTCGGCCGTCATCATCGGCCATCTGACGCCGCCCCTGACGCAGGCGGGCGCCCATGGCGCGGCGCAGGAGATCGAGGTGCTGATCGACGAATATGCGAGCGCCGAAATGCTTGACCCCAAACGCGCGCGGCTGCTCGCCAAAGCCATCCTTGATCGGGCCGTGGAAACCGGCCTCGCGCAGGATTGCGGCCTTGAAGATGATGATGATCCTATAAACGCCTTGCAGCGCCTCGACGCATGGCTGTGCGATTTGAAGGATATGCGCATCGGCGACGGCCTGCATGTCTTCGGGCGAGCGCCGCAGGGCGCGCTGCGCGATGCGACGCTCGCCTGCCTTCTCGACGCCGGTGCCTGCGCGGGAGCGGCGGCCGCGCTCGATCGCTCTGGCGACGGCGAGCGAGCCGGCCTCATCGCCGCGCTTGACGGGCGCTTCGTTGCGCCGGGTCCGGGCGGCGCGCCATCGCGCGGACGCATCGACGTGCCGCCGACGGGACGCAAGCTTT
>DAITNE010000130.1:0-5662 GCA_036834765.1 Methylocella sp. | reverse complement strand
GGACGATGTCGACGCCGGTCTTCTGATCGGAATTCTCGACCTTGATCGCATCGAGCGCCGGGATGGCGCGCAGCAAGGCGACGCACTTCCCGATACATGTTGAACAATTCACCCTCGTCCAGCCCGAGGCTTTCGACAATATATTGGAACGTGTGGGTATGAACCGCCTCCTCGAAAGCCTGTCCCAATAGATACTGCCGGCATTCGGGATTGCTGAGGCGCCGGTAAATCGCGAGCACGATATTATTGGCGACGAGGCTTTCAGACGCGGCGAAGAAACCAAGATTGCGCTTTAGCGAAACCTGGATGGACCAACGGGGCTTTAGGTTCGGTCGTGGGTTCTGACCAGTCGAGCATCGATCTTTCCTTTTGTTCTTGAATTCATTGACAGGCTTCGCAGGCCGGATCGGCGACGGCGCAAGCCGGCCCGCGGTCTTCGCTGTCCATTCGTCACGCTGGTCGGGTTGGCGAGAGCGGAGACCGCGTTGAGCCTGCCATCTGTGCCCTTGAGCGTGGACTTCTCCACGTGGGTCGCAGAGCGCGAACGTAGATAATAGGTCGTCTTCAGGCCCCGAGCCCAGGCGAGCCTATAAAGGGCATCAAGCTTCTTTCCGCTCGGATTAGCCATGTAGAGGTTGAGTGACTGCGCTTGGTCGATCCATTTTTGACGCCGCGCGGCGGCTTCGAGCCGCGCGCTATCGATTTCGAAGGCCGTGGCATAGAGCGCCTTCAGATCGTCTGGCACACGGTCAATCTTCCCGAGGCTGCCATCGAGATTTGAGGTCGGACACCATAACCTCATCCCAAAAGGCTGCGCGCTTTAAGATCGCGGACGAGCGCGGCGTTCACAACAGTGAAGTCGCCGGACATATTCGGCCTCGACCAGACTGTGAAGACGGCGATGAAAGCCGCCGCATGCGCGTCGTTGCTGGAGAGAATTAGGCCTCCCGCTGGAGGCAGTGGTGACGGAGCGGTGGCAGGGCGAAACCAGCGACAAGCTAAGGCCCCGCCGGGGGAAATAAGCGGGCCGCGGCCCTCATTTCACTTGGCCAGAGGATCTTTACTTCGTGGAGTGATCGTGGGCGGTGCCGGTGCTTTTATGAGCCACTGGCCGTGTTCAGATTGTCTCGCTTTCGCCGGGGGTTCTTGACCATCTCAACCGGCCGCTTGACGTGGGACTAATTGTGGGACTACGTTGCATCGTTAGTCTAAGCTGTTGAAAATGTTATATAAGGTTACCTTATTGGTGCGGACGACGGGAATCGAACCCGTATGACCAAGGTCGAGGGATTTTAAGTCCCTTGCGTCTACCAATTTCGCCACGTCCGCCAAGCTCTGATTCACCTTAAGAAGCAGTCTTTGCTGCTCCGGGACCGGGCATTCGCCCCTCCGTCTCGGCGCGATGACAGGCGAACCCGGCGCCGGGCGACCCGATAGCACGCTTTCGCCGCCCCCGCCAGAATCGACGGCCCCTCTTTCCGTTCGCACCGCAGCGACGTGAAGGCCGAGGTCCGCGCCTGTCACGGTTTCGTTCAGGGCTCTCAAATCCACAAAATTCATTCCTATTTTCAGACTGGGGATGGATGACGGCGAAAAGGGAAGGAAACGAATGAACACCTATCAACGCGGACGGTTACGGAGGAGAGGACGGCGAACAATTCACCGCGTCAACGTCGACGTTCAGGCGACGCCCCGTGAAACGAAGAAGGGCAAGTGGGAAATCGCGAAGCGCGTTTTGAATGAGATTCGGTTTTTCGCCCGGATGGGCATTGTCGTGATGGCCCTCCTGCATTTTCGCCAGCTGACGCACTTCTAGAGGGAACGCGACAGGCCAGGCTCCCGGTGCCGCGACACAAGCCGGGCACCCTCATCCCCCCGCGATGGGCGCCTGAAAGCTCAAGCCGAGATCCCAGGGAAAATAGATCCAGGTGTCCTGCGAGACTTCGGTGATGTAGGTGTCGACCAGCGGGCCGCCGAGCGGCTTGGCGTAGACGGTGGCGATATGGGCGTGCGGCAGCAGAGCCCGCACCGCCTTGACCGTCGCGCCGGTGTCGGCGAGATCGTCGACGACGAGAAGCCCGCGCCCCCCGCCGCGCCCGATCTCGGGCGAAACGCCCTTCAGCACCTTGACCTCGCCGGGCGTGCTCTCGCTGACATAGCTCTGCACGCAGAAGGTGTCGATGATTCGCATGTTGAGTTCGCGCGCGACGATCGCCGCCGGCACGAGACCGCCGCGCGTCACCGCCACCATGCCGGAAAACGGCGCGTTCGCGCTGAGGCGCCAGGCGAGCGCGCGCGCGTCGCGGTGAAACTGATCCCAGGAGACGTGAAAGGCCTTTTGCGCGCTTCTTCGCGGCGCGGCGTCCGGCGGGGGCCTCGCGGACACGCGTCAGACCCGCTCGTTGACGAGGCGCGACAGCAGCGCCTCGATCGCCTCGGCGGCGGCGGCGACCTTCGCCGCATCCTTGCCGCGAACGACGATCTGGTTGTGGAAGCCGCCATCGTGGAAAGAGGGATAGGAGCCGATCGAAAGCTCCGGGTTCTTCGCGGCGACCTCGCCGAGTCCGGCGGCGTAGGTCCCCTCGAAAAGCGCGCCCGCCTCGATGGTCCGCGCCACCACCTTGGCGCCTGTCGCCAGCTTCGGCGCGACGCGGTCGAGCATCGACTGCATGATCGCCGGAACGCCGGCCATGACGATGACATTGCCGATCCAGAAGCCGGGCGCCTTCGAAATGTCGTTCTCGACCAGTTCGGCGCCATGCGGAATGCGCGCCATGCGCCGGCGCGCTTCGTTGATTTCTGCCGGCTTCATCCGCTCCAGCAGCAGTTTGAGCGCGCGGGGATCCTCTGAAATGGGAACGCCGAAGGCCGCGGCGACGGCGTCGGCGGTGATGTCGTCATGCGTCGGACCGATGCCGCCGGTCGTGAAGACATAATCATAACGCTGGCGCAGGACGTTGACCGCGGCGACGATCTCGCCGTCGATGTCGCCGATCACGCGCATCTCGCACAGATCTATGCCGATCTTGGCGAGGTAGTCGGCGATATAGCCGCTATTTGCGTCCTTGGTCCGTCCCGACAGGATTTCGTCGCCAATCACCAGGACGGCCGCCGTCACGGAAGCTTTTTGCGTCATGCTGGCTCTCCTTCGCGCTTGCTAGCACGAAAAAAGCTTGTGCGCGATGCGGGTGTTGCCTGCCTTGCCGGCCGCCTGCGTCACGCGCCGAGAAGATGCAGCGCGATGAGCCGCCGGTGCGGCGCGCGGCGATGCTCGAAAACGAAGATCCCCTGCCACGCCCCGAGCATCATGGCCCCGGCCGCGATGGGAATCGAAAGCTGCGTCTGCGTCAGCGCAGCGCGGATATGCGCCGGCATATCGTCCGGCCCCTCGACATTATGAATGTAGAGTGCGGGATCCTCCGGCGCGACGCGCTCGAAAAACGCCGCAAGAGCGGCCCGCACATCGGGAGCGGCGTTCTCCTGAATGATGAGCGAAGCCGAGGTGTGCCGGCAAAACAGCGTCAAAAGTCCGGTCGTGATCTTCTCCCCGCGCACGAAGGCGGCGACCTCGGGCGTGATCTCGACGAGGCCCTTGCCGTGCGTTTCGACATGCAGCTGATGCAGCGCCTGGCGCATCCTTACCGCACCTCGAAATCGAGCGGGCGGACGTTGTCCAGCCCTTCCAGCGTAAAGTGCCACCATTCCTTGTCGAAATTGACGAAGCCATGGCGCTGCATCAGGGCGATCAGCGTCGCGCGGTTTTGCTTCGCCGCTTCCGAAATTCCGGGGTCATGCGTGCCCGAGGCCGCGTCGAAGAGATCGAAAGGCGTGCCGAAATCGAGCCCGACCAGCGCAAGATCGACGGCGACGCCGGTCGAATGCGCCGATTCGCGCGCGATATAGCCAAGATCGAACAGCGCCGCCTTGTCGAGGTGGGGATAGTAGGCGCCCTTCTGCGCCTGATCGGAAGGGTCGGCCGCCCAAGCGATGAAGGCGCGCGTAGCCCGCTGCGGCCGGTAGCAGTCGTAGACGACGAGGCTCAATCCCCCCGCCTGCGCATCCTTTTCGACCGCGGCGAGCGCTTCCGCCACCTCCCGGCGCAGCCAGCATTGCGCCGCGCAATAGCCCGGAACCGGGCGCCCCAGAAAATTCTCCGATCCCGCGTAACGCATGTCCTGCCGGATATGCGGCGCGATGTCGGCGAGCCGGACGAAATCAGGCGGCGGCTCGGCTTGAGGATCGGCTTGCGGCGCGGCGGCGCCGCATTTCGCGCCGGGCGTCATGAGGGTCACCCCGGGGAAATCCGTCTCCTTCATGCATCGATCCTCATCTTCAAGTGGAGTGCGCGCCGGATTTCGCCAAAACGACGCTCAAGGCTGGCGAATCGCCGAAAAAAAGCCTTCGATCGATCGCCTGATCGTCATGATCGACCGAATGGAAGGCCGGATCTTGTTGCGCGGCGTCGGCGGGGCCAAATATGGCGCGCGCCGATGGCGGCAGAGCACCGAACCGCGCGGCGCATTTCGACCGGAACGGCGGACAGGAACGCGAGATGAGCAATTTCGGCGGTTTCGACAGATGGCCGGCCTCGACGCCGATGTATCTTCCGGCCAATCTCCCAGTGGCGGCCTTCGCCGGCGTCAGGACGCGCAGGATCGTCGCCTTCGTTCTGGACTTCATTCTGGTGTCCATCTTCTCGGTCGCGATCTGGTTTGCGCTGGCCGTGCTCACCTTCGGGCTTGCGCTGTTCATCCTGCCGCCGATTTTTCCCTTTGTCGCCTTTTTCTACAACGGCCTCACCGTGTCCGGGCGGCAGATGGCGACGCCCGGCATGCGGGCGATGGACCTTGAGCTGCGCCTCATCGATGGGCAGCGGGTTCCGTTCCTGATCGCCGCCGTGCATGCGGTGCTGTTTTACCTCAGCACGCTTTTTCCGCCGATTTTCCTCGTCTCGCTGGTCGCAGACGGAAAAAGATGTTTGCACGATATCCTCGCCGGCGTGATCATGACGCGTCGGCCGGTCTGAGCGGTTTTTTTAAGTTGCGGCGGCCCCGGAAAGAGCTAGCTTTGTACGCACAACAATGAAGACGGGATCAAAGGGACCGAGCAATTTGACGCGAGAACCGCGCGACGCGCCGCAGTTTTATCTGACCGCGCCGTCCCCTTGCCCCTATCTCCCCGACCGGCAGGAACGCAAGGTGTTCACGCATCTGATCGGCGCCCGGGCGGTCGGCCTCAACGATCAGCTGACGCTCTCCGGCTTCCGCCGCTCCCAGACGATCGCCTACCGGCCCGCCTGCGAGCGCTGCCGCGCCTGCGTCTCGATCCGCGTCAGGGTCGCGGAATTCCATCCCTCGCGCAACTTTCGCCGAGTTCTGGACCAGAACGCCGATCTCCTCGGCGTCGTCGGCCGGACCGAGCCGACGGCGGAGCAATATTCGCTGTTTCGCAGCTATCTCGACGCCCGCCATGGCGAAGGCGGCATGGCCGACATGACGATCCTCGACTACTCGATGATGATCGAGGACAGCCATGTCGAAAGCCGACTCGTCGAATATCGCGCGCCCGACCCGCAAGCGACCGGCGAGACGCAACTCCTCGGCGCCTGCCTCACCGACCTGCTCGCCGACGGCCTCTCGCTGGGCTACTCCTTCTACGCCCC
>DAITNE010000129.1:0-5666 GCA_036834765.1 Methylocella sp. | reverse complement strand
ATAGGGTCCCGCCGCCATGCGCTTCGCCGCCGCCTTCAGGCCATCGTAGGAAAACGGCCGCGCCGGGCCGAGCTTCAGACCGCCCTGCGCGAGAGCCTCGCTGACGCCGGCTGCGTCCAGGCCTGCGCCAAATCCGATCGCCGCAGCCGCCTTCAGGACCGATCTCCGGTCAAAGGCTCTCATGCCGTTTCCTTCATGATTGTGCGGGCTGGTTCGATGCGGGAACTTCGAGGCGGGAGCGCTGGCGAAAGAGGCGGGTCAGCCGCGGTACGGCTCGTGCCTGATCGCGATGCGCATGACATAATAGAGCAGCACGAAACCGCATAAGGTGAAGCCGACCTCGATGACGCGGCTCACGGTGGGGTCGAGCTGCAAAAGCCCGCCCAGCGCCCAACCCGCCGCCCACGAGGCGCCGACCATCTCGGTGCCGACGAGAATGGCGACCGCGACGAGCGTCGAGAGGTGGAGCCAGTTGATTGGCTTTTCCGGCGTCAATCCGTTGTTTTGAGCTGGGTTTTGAGCCAAATTCCTGTGAGCCGAATTTTTTTGGGCCAAAGTCGCACGGGTCTCCGTCGCAGCGCAAAATTCATCCGCCCGCGCTCCACATTCCGGCGGTGCAAGCGATAAATTGGCGATTTGAGTTTGCCACTATATCATTGTCGCGCAGGGAGCAAGCGGCGACCTGCGGCGGCCGCGGACAGGACGGGCGAGAAACGCCTGGAACAGGGTGGACGAACCCAATGACGAGCGAACCTGCGGATTCGCCGCCCGGCGCCGCACGGATGCCGTGGCTCAGACACTATCCTTCGAGCGTCGGCGTCGAAATCGAGACGCCGCGCTATGGATTGCTTGGCGAAGCGGCGCGCGACCTCGCCGCGCGGCGGGGCGCGGCGAAAGCCTTCACCACCATCATGCCGAACGGCATGGCCGCGAGCCTCAGCTTCGTCGAGGTCGATCGTCTGTCGGACGCCTTCGCCGCATATCTGCGCGATTGCCTTCGCCTTGAGGCCGGATCGCGCGTCGCGATCCAGATGCCGAACGGGCTCGCCTACCCGATCGTCGCCTTTGGCGTGTTCAAGGCCGGCTGCGTCCTCGTCAACGTCAACCCGCTCTATACGGCGGCCGAGATGGCCCATGTATTCGAGGACGCCAAGCCCGCCGCGATCGTGGCGATCGATATGTTTGCGGAAAAGCTGGCCGCCGCGATGGAGAAGGCGCCAGTCCGCCATGTCGTCCTCAGCCAGGCGGCGAGTCTTTTCCCGGCGCATTCGCGACTGATCATCGGCTCGGTCCAGAAATACGTGCGCAAGGAAATTCCAAAGCCTCGCTTCTCCGCCGCGACCTTCGCGGAGGCGCTCGCGATAGGCGCGCGGAAGATCAACGCGGGAGCCGACGTCTCCGCCTATGTCGCGGGTCTCGAGCCGACGTCCGTCGCCTGTCTGCAATATACCGGCGGCACGACCGGCGTCAGCAAGGCGGCGATGCTGACGCATCGCAACTTCAGCGCCAATGTCACGCAGTTCCTGGCGCTGGTCGGGACTGAGATCGCGGAATCGGATCATGTGCTGACGGCGCTGCCTCTCTATCACATCTACGCCTTCACGGTGAACATGCTGGGGTTCTTCTTTCGCGGCGCGCATAATGTTCTGGTCCCCAGTCCGCGCCCGCTGACCAACCTCAAAGCCGCCCTCGCAAAGCAGCCGATCTCCTTCATCACCGGCGTCAACACGCTGTTCAACGGGCTCCTCAATGAAGCCTGGTTCAGGGACAATCCGCCGCCCACGCTGCGTCTCTCCACCGCCGGCGGCATGGCCTTGCGGCAAAGCGTGGCGGAGCGCTGGGCGCAGACGACGGGAACGCCCGTCATCGAAGGCTATGGCCTCAGCGAAGCCGCGCCGGTGCTGACCTTCAACCCGACGCTTCGCGTCAAGGCCGGATCGATCGGCGTGCCGATGCCCTGGACCGAGATCAAATGCATCGGCGACGATGGCCGCGAGGTCGCGCCGGGCGAGCCGGGCGAACTCGTCGCGCGCGGACCGCAGGTGATGGCGGGCTACTGGAACCAGCCGGAGGAGACCGAAATCGCGCTGCGCGACGGCTGGCTCTATACCGGCGACATCGCGACGATGGACCACGAGGGCTATTTCACCATTGTCGACCGCCGCAAGGACATGATTCTCGTCTCGGGCTTCAATGTCTATCCGAACCAGGTCGAGGAGGTGATTTCGCAGCTTCCGGGCGTCAAGGAATGCGCCGTGGTCGGCGTGCCGGACGAATGCTCGGGCGAAGCGGTCAAGGCCTTCATCGTCCGCAACGATCCGTCGCTCGACGCCGAGACGGTCCGCGCTTTCTGCAAGACCCAGCTCGCCGCCTACAAGGCGCCGAAATTCGTGGTCTTCCGCGACGATCTGCCAAAATCGCATGTCGGCAAGATCCTGCGCAAGGATCTGCGCGAGTAACTACCAGCGCAGCAAGCGCGCGCCGAGCATCGCGCCGAGCGCCGTCATGAAAGCGATCGCGATCGGATACCAGACCGCGACGAAAAGCGGCGAATCGTCGGGACAGTGGGAGGCGTAGATCGCTGCGCCGATCGCGCCGGCGAACAGCCCCGCGGCGGCGCCCGCGAGAGCCGGGCGCTCCGGCGCGCCATTGCGCAGCGCCAGCAAAGTCGCAATCAGCGGCGCGAACCCGAGAAAAGGAATGCTGCGCAGGCACACCATTGAGTTGGAGCCGACGAGCCGCGCGCCCCATTGCGCGGCGGGAACGGCGACGAGTTCAGCGCAAATGGCGAGCGCGAGCAAGATGGGTGGGATCGCAAGCGCCAGCACGGCCGCGCGGGGAACGGCGCCGGGCCGGAACAGTCGCAGGACCAGCGCCCCCGACAACGCCGCCAGCAGGTCCAGCAGCAGCAGCTTGAAAAGAAAGCGCGGCTCGCCGAGCAGGGAGGGGGAATGCGGCCGAAGGCCAAGCGTCGCCCGAAACAGGCAGACGGCGATCGCGACGCCCGGGATCAAGGCAAGCGTCAGCGCCCGCCCCGGCGCGGGTGGCCGGATGCTGTCGATGGAGAGGGCGGCGATAAGTTCGTTGGTGTCCATCATTCGTAACTTCGAAACTTGGCGGCGAGAGAGGCTAATCCCCGATGCAGGGCGACGCGGACTGCGCCGTTGCTCATCGAGAGGCGGGCGGCGGCCTCGTCGATCGAGGCGCCGTCCACGGCAATGCAATGCACCACATTGCGCTGTCCGGGCGGCAGCTCGCCCAAATGGCGGCTGACGTCGGCGACGACGGAGCCCTGCGCCTGATCGGCGCCGGGCAGGATCTCGGCGAAATCGTCGATCGAAACCTCGATCCGACGACCGCGCCGGCGCAGGGCGTCAATGAGCTTGTGGCGCGCTATCGCGTAAAGCCACGGGCTCAGCGGCCCATTCTCGTCCCAGGTCTGGCGCTTGAGATGAAGCGCCAGAAGCGTTTCCTGCACGATATCCTCGGCGTCCGCGCCCGACGCCCCAGCCCGGGCGAGGCCCCTGCCCGCGAATGCCCGCAGCGCCGGCGTCAGTTGCGCGAGCAACCGACGATAGGCCGCGGCATCGCCCGCATTGCCGGCCCGCATAAGCAACGCCCATTCCTTTTCCCGGTCATCGACGCGCACGCGCGCTCCATCGTACATTGTCATTCGGCGTCGAAGGCCCCGGCGTTACACATTAAATGCTGCTTCGCGATAAGTTTTTTTGTCAAACCAAAAAATTCGCCAGCTCCAGCGTAACGCCCGCCGGCAGGCAGGCGTAATAGGATGCATTGGGCTCAAGCAGCTCAAATTGCTCTCTCTCTCTTCGATAAAGGAAACACGCAAGACCGCCAAGGCTACGATCACCTCCGCTTCGCTCGCCGGCGCTTTCGCGACCGCGCTCGCGCTCCTCGCCGCGCAAACCGCCCCCGCCGCCGCCGACGATTCGGCGGGCAAGGACAAATGCTTTGGCGTCGCGCTCAAGGGCCAGAACGACTGCGCGGCCGGTCCCGGCACGACCTGCGCCGGCACGTCGAAAGTCGATTACGACGGCGCCCACTGGAAATTCGTCGCCAAGGGAACCTGCGAAACGATCCCGCATGGGACAGGCTCCCTCGCCCCCGTCAAATCCTGAAGATCCCGCGAATCCAGAAAATCCGCGAGGGGGGCGCGCCCCGCGCCTCTCTCACCCTCAATCTCGCGAGGATCGCCAGGATTTCCGCTCGCCATGATTGTCCGGCCTCGCGCCTTCCGGCCAGCGCCGGCGTCGGCTTCAAGCCGGAGCATTTCGCCGCCATCGCGGCGGAGCGCCAGGCGCTCGGCTTTTTCGAAGTCCATGCCGAGAACTACATGGGCGCGGGCGGCGTCCCGCATGCGCAATTGCGCTTTCTGCGCGAGACCCACCCGTTGTCGCTGCATGGCGTCGGCCTGTCGATCGGATCCCCGGAGCCGCTCGACCGCGATCATCTTTCGCGACTGAGACAGCTTTGCGATCGCTACCAGCCCGAAAGCTTCTCCGAACATCTCGCCTGGTCGTCGCATGGCGGCGCCTTCTTCAACGACCTCCTGCCGCTGCCCTACACCGAGGGGACGCTCGCCGCCGTGATCAAGCATATCGATGAAACCCGAAACGCCCTTGCGCGACAAATTCTCATCGAAAACCCCGCGACCTATGTCCGTTTCGCCGAGAGCGAAATTCCCGAGACCGCCTTCCTCGCCGAGGTCGCGCGCGCGACCGGCTGTGGCCTGTTGCTCGACGTCAACAATGTCTTCGTCAGCGCGCGCAATCATGGCGCCGACCCGCGCGCCTACCTGGCCGAATTCCCGCTGGATCTCGTCGGCAAAATCCATCTCGCCGGCTTCTTCGAGACGGTGGACGACGCGGCGGAGCCGCTTCTCATCGACTCGCATGGCGCGCCCGTCGCCGACGAGGTGCGCGCGCTGTTCGACATGACGATAGCGCGCACGGGCGCGCTGCCGACCTTGATCGAATGGGACAATGACGTGCCCGTCTGGCCCATTCTGCGCGACGAGGCGCTGGCGGCGCAAACGCGGCTCGATTTTTTCGCACCCAAGGCCGGCGCGTGCGCGGCGTGACCTCGATCTCAAAAGCGAACGATCACATGCAACAACTGCAAAACGCCTTCGCCGCCGCCCTGCTCGATCCCGGCCTTCCACCGCCGCGGGGGGTCGTCTCGCACACGTCGCAGGCCCCCGTGAAGCGCTTCGCGGTCTACCGCAACAATGTCATGGTGAGCCTCATCGACGCGCTCGAGGCGCGCTTTCCGGCCGTAAAGCGAATCGTCGGCGAAGAGTTCTTCCGCGCCAGCGCCCGCGTCTTCGCGCGCGCCCATCCGCCGCGCTCACCGCTGATGATGACCTATGGCGATGAATTTCCGGAGTTTCTCGAAACCTTCGAACCGGCGGCGAAAATCGCCTATCTCGCCGACGTCGCGCGCGTCGAGGCGGCGCGCACGCGCGCCTATCACGCCGCGACGAATATCGCCTGCCTCTGATCGACCCTTCGATCGCGGCGCACGCCGCCGCCTTCGCCGAGCATTTCTTTCCGATTCTGCTGGTTATCGGCCTCGCCAGCCGCTTCGCCGCTCTCGCGCTTCTCGGCATGACGGCGGTGATCGAGATTTTCGTCTATCCCGACGCC
>DAITNE010000128.1:0-5726 GCA_036834765.1 Methylocella sp. | reverse complement strand
CGCCCTGCCGCCCGCGATGGCGGGGGCCGAGATCGCCGCCCTCGACATCATCGAAAGCCAACCAGACCTCGTCGAAAAGCCTCTCGCCCGCGCCCGCGCGTTCACCGCCGCCCTTGGCCTGCCCGAGGCGCAAAGCGCCATCGTCGCCGTCATTATCGGGGTGCCGGAAGCGGCGCTCGAAGCCTCGCGGAAGCTGGCGCAGCAAGGCTTTCTCGTGACCGCCATCAGGCCGCCGACCGTGCCGCCCGGCACAGCGCGGCTGCGCTTCGCCTTCACCGCGCTACATAGCGACGCGGAGGTCGCCCGCGCGGCCGAGGCCGTGCGATCCATCCTGCAAGCAAAAGAGCTGACACCATAAGATGAGCGCCTTTTTCGTCACGGGGTCTGGAACCGACGTCGGCAAGACCTTCGTCACCGCGGGTCTCGTGCGCGCCTTGAAAACGCGCGGCCGGGCCGTCGACGTTTTGAAGCCGGTGGTCAGCGGATACAACGCCGACAATCCCGCCGGCAGCGATCCCGCCGTCCTGCTCGAAGCGCTGGCGCGTCCGCAGACGGAAGAAAACCTCGCGCAGATCTCGCCCTGGCGCTTCAGGGCGCCGCTGTCGCCCGACATGGCGGCGGCCACGGAGGGGCGCGCCATCGACATGGCGGCGGTGACGGCGTTTTGCCGCGAGGCCGCCGCCAGGGCGAAGGGCGTTCTGTTCATCGAAGGCGCCGGCGGCGTCATGGCGCCGTTCACCGCGCGGCAAACGCAACTCGATCTGATGAGCGCGCTCGAAATCCCGCTGATCTTTGTCGCGGGCTCCTATCTCGGCGCGATCGGCCACGCGCTGACCGGGCTCGACACGCTGAAATGCCGCGGCCTTGACCTGCGCGCGCTCGTCGTCAACGAGACGCCGGGATCGTCCGTCGATCTCAAGGCGACATGCTCCAGCCTCGGGAATTTCACCGCCGCGCCCGTGCTGGCGCTGCGGTGGGGCGATAGCGCGGCGAATGAGGCTGCATTCGCGCGGCTCGCGGCGCTGGTTTAGATTCCAATCACTGGAGCGGGATGCGGGCGGAAAAGCGCTCACATTTTTTTCATCCTGCGCCGGCCCAAAAAAACCGCCGGGGGGCCTGCGTTCAAATCGGCGCGCGCGCCCGCTTTGTCATTTGACAAGCCGTTCCGTCGAGGCCCTAATACCCAAAATCAAAGGGGGGCCTAAAGGGGGGCCTGATGACCGATCATACTTTGAAAGCGCTGTCTTTTCTGCTTCCGGCGGGCCTGCTGGGGGTTTCGATGACTTTGGCGGGCGCGCCCGCCAGCGCCCTGCCGCTCTCGCCGGAGGGCGCCGCCGCGGCGTCCGGGCAAAATCCAGGCGTCGCCGCAAGGCTTAGAGCCATTCGCGACGGCGTTTCAGACGTCGTCGGCCAGTCGGACGGCGAGTCGATCAGCGAAAGCTTTCCCAATGTCCTCAAGGCCTGGTGGCGCAACTTCCGCAACGGCGGAGGCGGCTGGCATCGGCGCTGGTTCAACGGGGGCTGGCACCGCGGCTGGCGCAACGGCGGCGGTTGGAGAAACTTCCGCAACTGGTAGCCATCTGGAGCGGGATGAGGAAAAGTATGCGCGCTTTTCCGCCCGCATCCCGCTCTAAATTATTGGGATCGATCACGGTCATGAGTTTGGATCGATAGGGTCCAAATTCATCGTGATTTGGAGAGGCGGAGCGCGCCATGCCGACGACGCCGACGGCGGAGATTCCGCCAAGCGGATTCAGCGCTCCCTTCATCCAGACGGTGGTCGTGCAGCCGACGCCGTTCTGCAACATCAATTGCCGCTATTGCTATCTGCCCGACCGCAACTCCAAGGCGACGATGGCGCTGAGCACCATAGAGGCGCTCTTCTCCAAGGTCTTCGCTTCCGGCTGGACCGGCGACGAGCTGACCGTCATCTGGCACGCCGGCGAGCCGCTGGTGCTGCCGGTCTCCTATTACGAGACCGCCTTCCGCGCGATCGAGGCTTTACGGCCGCCCTCCCTCGCGCTGCGTCACGCCTTCCAGACCAACGGCATGCTCATCACGCCGGAATGGTGCGCTCTCTTTAGGGATTGGGACGTCGGCGTCGGCGTCAGCATCGACGGCCCGCAGGCGCTGCATGACGCCAATCGCGTGACGCGTTCGGGACGCGGCACCTTCGAGCAGACCGTCGCCGGGATGCGGCTGCTGCGACGCGAAAACGTGTCGTTCCACGTCATCTCCGTGCTCTCGGCCGAGAGCCTGCGTTCGCCCGAGGAGATGCTCGACTTCTATCTCGCAGAGGGGGTCGAAGACATCTGCTTCAATGTCGAGGAGTCCGAGGGCGATCACGTCTCCGAACTCTTCGCCGCTTCCGATTTCGACGACCGATTCCGCGCCTTCCTCGGCAGGTTCTGGACGCTGGCGCGCCAGAGCGGGCGCGTGCACACGATCCGCGAGATCGACGACATGCTGTCGCGCATTTTCCGGCCCGAAAGCGGCGATGCGAACGACGACGCCGACAGGGCCAATGTGCAGGCCCAGCCATTCGGCATGCTCAACGTGGCCTGCGACGGTTCGGCGTCGAGCTTCTCGCCCGAGCTGCTCGGCCTCAAGAACGCCGCCTACAACGACTTCATCATCGGCAATGTTTGCACCGACTCGCTCGAATCCATGCTGAAGGGCGCGGCGATGACGGCGATGGCGCGCGACATCGCCGCGGGCATCGAGATCTGCCGCAGGACTTGCGAATATTTTTCCGTGTGCGGCGGCGGCACGCCGGTCAACAAGCTGGCCGAAAATGGCCGCTTCGACAGCGGCGAGACCTCGTTCTGCCGGCTCACCGAAAAGATCCCGACCGATCTCGTGCTCGCCGCCTTCGACCGGCTCGAAGCTGCGATCGAAAGCGACTCGGCGCCTGCCATGGACCCTGGGCGCCTCGCCGAGGCGAGGTGACGATGGCGCCGCGCATCGCCCCGCTGGCGCCAGTCACAGCCCGAGGTCGAAGAGCCCCGGATGATCGGCCGGGCGCTCGCCCTGCGGCCAGAAGAATTTGCGCTCGGCCTCCCGGATCGGCAAATCATTGATCGAGGCGAGGCGGCGCGCCATCAGGCCGTTCTCGTCGAACTCCCAGTTCTCATTGCCGTAAGCGCGAAACCAGCTGCCTGAATCATCGTGGAACTCATAGGCGAAGCGAACCGCGATGCGATTCTCCGCAAAGGCCCAAAGCTCCTTGATCAGCCGGTAATCCAGTTCGCGCGCCCATTTGCGCGTCAAAAACGCGACGATTTCGTCGCGGCCATTGATGAATTCCGCGCGATTGCGCCAACGGCTGTCCGGCGTATAGGCGAGCGCGACGCGGGCGGGATCGCGGCTGTTCCAGGCGTTTTCGGCGAGGCGCACTTTCTGCGCCGCGCTCTCCTGCGTGAAGGGCGGCAGCGGCGGCCGCTTGTCGTTCGACATGATGGGTCCCGGAGTGCTGTTTCAGTTCGGCAGCGCCTTTTTGGGCTCGCTCGGTTTGCCGTTCTGCGCGCCCGCGAGGTTCAGCGGCGCCTTCAGCGGCTTCGCCGCCTTGCGCAGCCCGGCGCGCTCCTCGTTCTTCTGCGCCGCGCTCTCGAGTTCGCTCTGCAGCGCATCAAGCTCGGCTTTTGTTCTCACCTTCGGCCGCACCGGGTCGGTTCCGGTCGTCGGCTTGAAGTTGAGCGTCTCC
The DNA here is from genome assembly GCA_036834765.1 of Methylocella sp. Lineage (GTDB taxonomy): Bacteria > Pseudomonadota > Alphaproteobacteria > Rhizobiales > Beijerinckiaceae > Methylocapsa. The sequence goes on along the minus strand of DAITNE010000128.1, from coordinate 2,023 downwards.
GGCGGCGGACGGTTTTGGCGCACGAAATCTTTCGCCTCGGGCACATCGGCGTAGATCCGGGTGCTCATCAGGGTATCGAGGGGCGATCCGGTCGGATTTCTGGATTTCTTCCGTTGCGGCGCAGCGGCGGCCGCGGGGGTGGGCGTCGCGGTGGACGCTGTCGCGGGAGCAGCGGCCGGGGCGTCCGTGGGGGCAGGCGTCGCCGGCGCCGGGGCCTGCGCATCGAACGTCTGGGCCCTCAGGCCCTCCCACGGAAGAATCACGCAGAAAAGCGCCGCCGCGCAGAAAAGCGCGGCCAAAGAGCAGGACAGCTCGCCGGACAGGGCACCCGACGGAACGGCCGACCGTGCGGGCGCGGGCTTTCGGGTGTTCGACATCAAGCGACGCATGACGCTCCGGTTCGCGACATTTCGGCCTCAGACGCCTGTGCGGCGGCCTGCCCTTTCACATGCTGCGCTTATATATAGTCTTCGGAATTGGCGCATTTCATGGTCGAGGTTTCCAGGCGACCGAAAACCGCTATGATGCGGACCCGACTCGTGGTCGCCAGCACCGCGAAAAGCCGGCTCGACACACGGATATCGCGAAGATATCGCAAAGAAAACTTGAAGCCGTGGAGAGCAGAACCCGATGAGTGCAGGCAAAACCAGGCGCGGCGGCGAGACCGGACAGCTAGACAAGATCAAAACAGCCGTCAAGGTCGAGAAGAAACGAGCCCGGGCGCAGGCCTCAGTGGAAAAGAAGCTGCGCGCCGTCAAGGAACCCGCCAGCGCGCCCAACGCCACACCCACGCCCGCGGCCCCCGCCACGCCCGCGGCTGTCCTTCCCGGCTTCCCGGCCATCCATCCCGCGCTTGCCGCGTTCGCGCCGGGCCTCGCGAAAATGGCGGCCGACGCCGACGCGCCCAAGCCCGATTTCGAGCGCATCGCCTATAATATGGCGCGGCTGGTCGAACAGGGCGGCAAGGCGCTAGCGGCGTCCCTCAAGCCGCCGGAGAAGGGCGAGCAGCCGAGCGATCTTTCCAACGAACTCCAGGCTGCGATCCGGCTGATCGGCAAGGTGAGCGAACCCTGGCTGGCCGACCCGGCCCGCACTGTCGAAGCGCAAACGGCGCTGGTCACGAGTTTTCTCGGCCTGTTGTCGAATACGCTGCGCCGGCTCTCGGGCGAAACCGAGACGCCCCTCGTTCCCCATGATCCCGCCGACAAGCGATTTTCGGCGCCCGAATGGCGCGAGAGCCCCTTCTTCGATTTTCTGCGGCAGGCGGGCGCGATCTCGGTCTCTTGGGCGAATGGCCTCATCGACCGCTCGAGCGAACTCGATCCGCGCGTCCGCGAGAAGGCCAAATTCTATCTGCGCCAGGTTTCGAGCGCGCTGGCGCCCTCGAATTTCTTCGCCACAAATCCCGAAGTGCTGCGCGAAACCCTCGAGTCGAGCGGCGAGAACCTCGTGCGCGGGGCCTCGATGCTGGCGAAAGACCTCGAGGCCGGCAAAGGCCGCCTCAAGATCACCCGCTATGACGAGTCGAAATTCGCCGTCGGCGTGAACCTTGCGATGACGCCGGGCAAGGTCATCTTCCGCAACGACCTCATCGAACTGATCCAGTATGCGCCGACGACCGAGACCGTCTACAAGCGGCCGCTTTTGATCATTCCGCCGTGGATCAACAAATTCTACATTCTCGACCTCAGTCCCGAGAAAAGCTTCGTGCGCTACGCGGTGTCGCAGGGGCTCACGGTTTTCATCGTCTCCTGGGTCAACCCCGACGCGCGCCATCACGACAAGGGATTTGAAGCCTATATGCGCGAAGGCATCCTCGCCGCGCTCGACGCCGTCGAAAAGGCGACCGGCGAAAGGAACGTGACGGCGATCGGCTACTGCATCGGCGGAACATTGCTCGCCATGACTCTCGCCTATATGGCCGAGACCGGCGACAAGCGGATCGAAAGCGCCTCCTTCTTCACGACGCAGACCGATTTCAGCCAGGCGGGCGATCTCAAGATCTTCGTCGACGAGGAGCATC
>DAITNE010000127.1:0-5755 GCA_036834765.1 Methylocella sp. | reverse complement strand
CATCATTCCGTTACGGTGGGCGGCATCATTCAGGAATCCAGGGCGGCATTATCCCATTATACCCGGGCGGCTTCGTCGGAATCGGCATCCATGTCCTTCAAGAACTGCATCTGGCGGCGAAGGCCGGCGATCTTCTCCTTGATCCGGGTCGTGCGGGCTTCGGTGACATCGCTGTCTTCGCGATCGGCCCGCTCCAAGGCGGCGAGGTAACGAGTGATGCTGGCGTCGACCTGCTCCATCCGCTTGCCCACCTTGGCCGCCGTATAGTTCTTGTCGCGATTATTCGCGGCCTTGAACTTGCTGCCATCGATCGCGACAACGGCCTTGGCGAAGAGGTTCAGCCGACGGCACAGCTCAACGAACTGGCCGCACACCGCTCTGCCGCGCTTCCCGCTCAAGGCGGCGGCTCGACTGAAGCCGGTTGAGGTAGCCGTAAAGGTAGATCTTCAGCATTGTCGAGGGGTGGTAGGCCGGGCGACCCGTGGCGGCGGCTTGGACACCCTCAAAGCCCAGCGCCCCAAGATCAAGCTCGTTGATAAAGGCTTCGACGACACGGACGGGGTTGTCTTCGATCACGTAATCGTCCAGCGAGTCCGGCAATAACAACGACTGTCTACGGTCTTCCCCCGCAACGAATCGCCCCATGGCCGGTCTCCTGAAAACAACCTAACTCTATCACAACACAGCGTTTTTACACAGCCTGGGTCGGACTGTGCCGTTCGGCGAAGGTCCGCTTTTCCATCTCATCGCCCGAAAGCCGTCATTCCGCTTCCGGCCCACTCCGGTCAAAAGGCGATCCGCCATGGAATGGTGAGAAGGGTCGAAAGCAGGCCCGCTACGCCTCTAGCAGCCTAGGACGGTCGCGCGGGCAATTCCGAGTCGCTTTGCGGTCTCCGTTGCGCTAACCCCTTCGGACTGAAGCCGCCGCAGCTTGGCGCGATCGATCGAGGGCTTGGGCCTTGCGAGTCGACTTCATCTAGTTTGGGGCGAGTCGCCAGGTCGCACCGGCAAAAATTGTTGGCCGTTTCGTTGGCCTCGACGCTTATGGTGCAATAATTGTCGCTTCAATATCAATGACATACTCGTCGAATTTCGGTCCCCTCACAGAATTGGCGTCGACTTCGGCACCACGAACAGCGTCGTCGCGCTGGCCTTCGCGGGCGGCCATGTCGAGAGCCTGCATTGGCCCTCTGCCTTCGGCGCGACGGACACGTTTCGCACGGCGCTAATGTTCTGGCGCGAAGGGCGCAAAATCGCGCACGCCGCTGGACCCGACGCCATCGCCCGCGCCATCGCGCAGGAGGGCGAGCAGCGGTTCATCCAGTCGATCAAGCGCCATCTTGCGAGCCGTCTCTTCGCCGAGACGCGGCTCTATGGCGAGCGCTTCACCATCGAGCGTCTCATCGCGATGTTTCTGTCCGCCCTCTTCGACAACGAGCGTCTGCGCGCTCTGGCTCGGCCCGCAGTGATGATGGCGGGGAGGCCGGTGGTGTTCGCGGGCGATCAGCCGGACGACGCGCTGGCCGTCTCCCGCTTGCAGGCGGCCTATGATCTCGCCGGGCTGAAAGGCGTCGACCTCGCGTTCGAGCCGCTCGGCGCCGCCTATTGGTATGCGCGCAAGCTGGATCGCGAGGAGACCGTTCTCGTCGCGGATTTCGGCGGCGGCACCAGCGACTTTTCGCTGCTTCGCTTCACTCGCATGGACGGGGCGTTGGCGGCGCGCCCGCTCGCCCATAGCGGCGTCGGCGTCGCCGGCGACGCCTTCGACTATCGCATCATCGATTGTGTCGTCGCGCCGAAACTCGGCAAAGGGAGCTTCTACCGTTCGTTCGAAATGCGGCTGCCGATCCCGGCCTATTACCATGCCGCTTTCGCGCAATGGCATCAATTGTCCTGGCTGAAGACGCCGCAGACCCTTGGCGAGTTGCGCAAGCTGATCCTCAGCGCGGAGGAGCCGGCGATGCTTGAGGATCTCATGGCCATCATCGAGCATGATCTCGGCTTCGAGCTTTACCGCGCCGTCGGCGATCTCAAGGCGAAGCTTTCCGCGCATGAGGAGGCGCGCTTCGCGTTTTGCCGCGAGGGGATCGAGATCGAGGCTCGAGTCACGCGGAAAAATTTCGAGATGTGGATCGCCGATGACCTCGCACGGATCAGCGCGGCGATGGATGCGGCTATCGCGGGGGCCGCGCTTGAGGCTTCCGCGATAGACGCCGTGTTCCTGACCGGCGGCACATCCTTCGTGCCACCCGTGCGCGCGCTGTTTACGCAGCGTTTCGGCGCGGCGAAAGTGCATATTGGCGACGCGTTTCAGTCGGTCGCCTCAGGCCTCGCGCTGATCGCGGCGGATCGCGCGGGGCGCTGAGAGCGCTTAACTCTCGGGTGTCAGCGCCAGCCGCAGACGCGACGGCCCCTGCGCCACCAGCACACATGGCGGCGCCGGTGGCGATGCACGACCGTGCGCCCATGGCGATGATACACCACGACGACCGCCTCCCCGATGAGGTTCTCTGCCGGAGCGGTCAGGCCTTGTCCATCGTCAGCGGCGCAGATTCGGCGGAGCTCGGGGTCAGCGCCAATCCGAGCGTGGCGGCCGCGGCGGCGCCGAGCAGGGTTGATAACATCGCGCGGCGATCAATTCTGTCATTGGCTTCCTCCCAAGGAACCGAAGGCCGACGCTCGTATTGACGTCTTTTATTCGCATCGATTGCCGACGAACCCACAGCAGAAATGAGCGTCGGCGAGCATTGCGATCCGGCCCGCGCCGCCCCCTTTGTCGCTGGATGCCGAAGCGCGAAGACGCGATTCATAAGCCTGTCATGATGGAATCTCCGGCGAGGAGGCCGGCGGGGAGGCGGGATAGGGGAGCGAGCGCATGGATGCGGCGTTGGCGATCAGCGCCGATTTTTCCTGAAGCTCGTTGCATTGATCGGCGATCGCGCGGCGCGCTTCGTCGATGGCGAGGCGGAGCGCCGAGAGGCCGGCCTCATCGAAATCATGGTCGCGCGCGAAGCGCAGACCGCTGGTCGAGAGCTCCTCGATCTGCCGGTCAAGTTCGGCGAGTCGCGGCAGCGACATCGTCTTGTGCGCCGCCTGCTTCAGATCGATCAGGCGATCGATCAGGTCCAGGGCGGCCTTGCGCGCCCGCGCCCGCGTGAGGCCGACCATCGCCGCGGCGCCCGATCCGATGCCGCTGAGAACCATGGCGCCGATGTAGATCCAGTCGCCATAGATATCCATGAAGCTCTTTTCATTATCGCTGAAATAGGCTGCGGCGCCGGGATGGACCGTCGTCAGCGAGCCCTTGTCGCCGTCTGGCTTTTCGATCGCGGCCGCGATCGGCGTATCGGCCTCGAGGAGGCGACGCATGTCGAACAGGCGCTTCGTCACATCGCCGGCGGTGGACTCGGACATACTTTGGCGTGCCTCGAGGCGGGTGGCGACGCCGAGCGTTGCGAAATCATCGTCGGGCAGCGGCGGCGCGCCGGGAATGAAGCCATTAGGCAGATCGACCTTCTGGTAAGCTTCGCCGCGCTCCGCCATGCCGTCGGCGGCGTCGATAGGAATAAGGACCGGATCGCGCCTTCCCGGCGTTAGCCCGGCGATGGCGCTTTCGACCGTCCCGCCATGTAGGAGACCGACGGCGAAAAGAGCGTCGATCCGTTTATCCGCTGCGGCGTGCGGCAGCTCGTCGGCCGACAGCATCACATGCTGGACCCCCGTCGTGGAGACCTTGTATTCGGTCAGAACGGCGTCGAGAAGCGCAGCGTTGACGGCGGCGGCGGGAAAAATCCCGATTCGTTTGCCGCTCAGTTCAGCCGGCTTTGTGACGCCCGAGCCATGCGGCGCGGCCAGCACCGCAACGTCATTGTGCAGGATCGCCAGCATCAAGCCGTCGGTGGGAACGGCGCCGTCGCTGCGAACGACGGCGAGATCGGCGTCGCCGTTCTGCAGCGCCTTGGCCGCCTCGGCCGGACCAGCAACGGTTTGAACGGAAAGCCGTAGCGCCGCGTGATTATTGTCGAGTCGCTTGGCGAAGGCGGCGATCAACTGAGCGTCCGCGCCGTCCGGCGGCCCGACCGCGACCTTGAGCACGTGCGGCGCCTCGGCGAAGCGAAACAGCAGGATGACGACCGCGACCAACGCAAGCGCGGCCGCAAGCGCCGGAAAGATCGCGGCGTAGATCACGTGCGAGAAGGCCATCGAACGACGCAGCAACATGATTCTCTCCGGCGACCCGCGAACCGAAATGGCGGGTGATCGAATAATTGGCGCAAAATGCGCCGGAGGCAACGCGCGGCGCGTAGGGAACCGGCCCGCGAGGGGTCGAAAGCCGGCGCGAGGCCCGTTTCCGATCAACGGCGCAATAATCCTGTTTGCAAAAGCGGGGGATCTACGCCATCTTTTTACCACGCTGAGCCATCCGGCCGGCGTTTTTATGAGGATCGCACCCTGATACCCACGATCTCTGGCGGAATGGCGCCTAAGCCGATTCATCAACGTCCCGGTCATTCTGGATCGCAGCCCGGGACTCTCGTGCGGACCATCTTGACGGCTCTCGATGACCTAAAAGCCGAGGACGTCGTCTCCATCGACCTGCATGGCAAACCCACCCTCGCAGACGTCATGATTATCGCCACCGGGCGCTCCAACGTTCACGTTGGAGCGCTGGCCGAGCGCGTCATCAAGGCGTTCAAGGACGGCAACGCGGCGCCCCGCGCCGAAGGATTGCAGGCCGGCGACTGGGTCCTGATCGATGGCGGCGACGTCATCGTCCACATCTTCAGGCCCGAAGTGCGCCAGTTCTACAATCTTGAAAAAATGTGGGGCGTCGGGCGTCCGGGCGAACTGCGCGCCGTCTGACGGCGCCGAACGGTGCGGCTGATTCTGCTTTGCGTCGGCCGCTCAAAGGCCGGCGCAGAGAGAGATCTCTCGCTTCGCTACATCGAGCGCGCGAACGCCGCGGGCCGCGCCGTCGGCTTCTCCGGCGTCGAATTGCGCGAGCTGGACGAGAGCCGCGCGCGCAGGCCCGAGGATCGCAAATCCGATGAGGCGAAGGCTATTCTGGCCGCGCTGGCGCCCGGCGCCGAACTCGTCGCGTTCGACGAAGGCGGAAAGCTTCTCGGAAGCCGCGATTTTTCCATCCATCTTGGCAAGCGGCGCGATGTGGGGACGCCGGCCATGGCGCTTGCGATCGGCGGCCCGGACGGGCTCGCCGCCGAGGTCCGCGAGAAGGCCTCGCTTGTTTTGTCTCTTGGTCCGATGACCTTCCCGCATAATCTGGCGCGTATCATCGCCGCCGAGCAAATCTACAGGGCGGCGACGATTCTTTCCGGCCATCCCTATCACCGGGACTAAAGAGGACGATCGGCCGGCCGGCGTGGATTTATCCGCCCGGCGATAAAGCGGGCGATGGTCGGACCAGCGAACAACACGACGAGGAAGCGGGCGACTTGCATCGCCATCACGAAGGAGAGGTCGACATGGCTCGACGCCGCGATGATGGCGACCGAATCGGCGCCGCCGGGGCTCGTCGCGAGATAGGCCGTTAGCGGATCGACGCCGGCGGCGTAGGTTAAAGCCGCGGCGAAGAGGCCGCATGCGCCGATCAGCGCGAAGATTGAAGCGGCGATCCGCGGTAGCGCCCGCGCGGCGTGAATGAGAGCGCTGCGCGTAAAGCGAAGGCCGATGCTCCAGCCGATGACGGCGTAGGCGACCGCAACCTGTCGGGGCGAAGCATCGGCGCCCATGGCGA
>DAITNE010000126.1:0-5812 GCA_036834765.1 Methylocella sp. | reverse complement strand
ACAATCACGATGTCGTACAAGCCATCGTCGCGCCACAGACTCTCGTGTGAGCCCCGGAAAGGCGTCACGATCAATTGATTATAGAGCGGACTGGCCGGATCGTCGCACCAGCCCTGATTCTTGCGGATCGGCCGCATCGGCAATTGCGGTGTTTTCGGCAGCGCTTTTTCCGGCCGATAGAGAGCTGACAGGAGACGCCAGCTTCCAGCTGGGGTGGCGTGATCGCCTTCCCGCTTGTCGCGCCTGACGCCGCCGCCGCCTATTGCGCAGCGCAGCGTCATCTGGCCGGCATGCAGCCTTCCTGCGGAGGGATTCGCGCCGGGAACTCGGGTGACGACGAGGCGATCGATCGTATGCTTGCGCTCTGGCTTGGCCTGCCGCGTCCGACGCGCGTTTCTCAAGTCTTTTGCAACATATTTCATAGAAGATTATGCTTTTGCTGTGCGATGGTTCGCGCGAAGAAGCTTCCGCGCATTAAAAAGCGCGAGAGAGCAGCCCAGTCTTCCGCGCGAAACCTCGGCAGGATGTCGGCCGTACCGCCGACAAATCAGGATACTCTGGCGAATGCAAAAGGTTATGCGGGCGATGCAGGATCAATCAAGGACAAGTCCATGACCCAGGTTCTGAAAATCTTGATCGCCGACGATGACGCTGAGCTGCGCGCCGCTTTGGCCGAACAACTCTCCCTCCACGAAGAATTCTCCGCGGTCCACGCCGATTCGGCGGAGGGCGCTCTATCGGCCTCGCGGCGCGAGACCCCGGACCTCATCATCATGGACGTCGGTCTTCCGGATATGGACGGGCGCGAAGCGGTCAAGCGCATGCGCGAGGAGGGCTTCAAAAATCCCATCATCATGCTGACGGGCCAGGACAGCGAGTGGGATACGGTGCAAGGCCTCGACGCCGGCGCGAATGATTACGTCACGAAGCCGTTCCGCTTCGCCGTGCTCCTTGCGCGCATGCGGGCGCATCTGCGCCAGCACGAAACCAATGAAGAAGCGCTGTTCCGTATCGGACCCTACACCTTCCAGCCGGGCGCCAAGCTGCTCATCAACGAGAAAGGCGAAAAGCTGCGGCTGACCGAAAAGGAGACGGCGATCCTGCGCTTTCTCTATCGCGCCGGACAGGCCGTCGTCGTCAGGGAGGTTCTGCTGCGCGAGGTCTGGGGCTACAACTCCAACGTCACGACGCATACGCTTGAGACTCACATTTACAGGTTGCGGCAAAAGATCGAGCGTGATCCGGCCAAGGCGCAGCTTCTGATCACCGAGGCGGGCGGCTATAAGCTCGTCCCTTGACCGCCCGAACCCAGATACGCCGTAACCGATCATTTGCATCCGGCCGCATCCGCATTTGTTCGGGCGAACGCCCCGGAAGGAAAGCGTCCCATGGCTTTGGAGGATGATGTCGCGACGCTTGCGCGCAATGCGATCTTTGCGGCGCTGGCGCCGGACGCCCTGCGCTTGCTGGCCTTTTCGGCCGAGACGCGAGTCCTGCGCGCGGGCGACATCCTGTTTCGCCGCGACGAGCCATCGAACGGCGGGTTCGTCGTGCTGTCCGGCTCGATCGCGCTCGATGCGTCGGACCACGGGGCTTCGGCGACGCGGATCGCGAGGCCGCCGACGCTGATCGGCGAGATCGCCCTGCTCACCCGGACGAACCGGCCGGCGACGGCGATCGCGCGCGAACCCTCGAACGTCTTGCGCATCTCGCAGCAGCTGTTCCGCCGCGTCCTCAGCGAAGATCCGGCTGGCGCCGAACGCCTGCGGCTGTCGCTCGCGGCGCGGCTCAACCAGTTCACCGCCGACCTCGAAGCCGCCTGGGGCGAAGGAATCGAATCCGCAGGACCGACGCTCGAAAGCAAATGATCCGCCGGCTCTGCAAACGATCAGAAATCGAGGTGGACCAGCACCGGCGCGTGATCTGAGGGACGCTCCCAGCCGCGGCTCTCGGCCACGACCTGCATGCCGCCGAGGCGCGGCGCGAGGCTCTCGCTGACCCAAACGTGGTCGAGACGACGCCCCCTGTTCGACAAGGCCCAGTCGCGCGCGCGATAGCTCCACCAAGTGTAGAGCTTTTCCTCCGCCGGCACATAGCGCCGCATCGCATCGACCCAGGGCCCTGACGCCAGAACAAGGCCGAGCTTCTCGACTTCGATCGGCGTATGGCTGACGACGCTGAGCAAGGCCTTGTGGCTCCAGACATCCGCCTCCAGCGGCGCGATGTTGAGATCGCCGACGACGATCGCATCGCTGGCCGCGAGCGTCTCGGCGCCCATCCAGGCGGCCATTTCGTCGAGAAACGCCAGCTTGTGTGCGAATTTCGGATTGATAAGGGGATCCGGCTCGTCGCCGCCCGCCGGAACATAGAAATTATGCAGCCGCACGGGATCCCGGGCCGCATCCGGCGTCACTGTCGCCGCGAGATGGCGCGCATCGCCCTTCTCGCAAAAGCCGCGGCGGTCGATCCCGGTCAGCGGTAGCTTCGAGGCGATTGCGACGCCGTGATAGCCCTTCTGGCCATTTATCGCGACATGAGGGTAGCCGAGTTTGTGGAAACTCGAGAGAGGGAACTCGCTGTCGCGACACTTCGTCTCCTGCAGGCATATGACGTCGGGCGCCCATTCCTCGACGAAGCGCGCAACGAGATTGATGCGAAGGCGAACCGAATTGATGTTCCAGGTGGCAATCGTCAGGCGCATGGCGAACTCCGCCCGCGAATGACCACGCCGAGGCTTGCGCTGCAAGGGGAATGGACTCCCGCCCACAGAATAAATCGTTTCGCGCGAACCTGAGACAAAAAGGGCGCCCGACGTTGCGCCGGGCGCCCTAGGAGCGAAGCTTTGCCAGGAGGGGGGCCGGCAAATGCCGAACCGGCCAGGCGGGGGGTCTCGACCGATCGGCTTAATCACTCACATGAGGGTCAAATAAGCGGGTTCGGACGGGTTTCAAGCCTGAAGCTGGCGCCTCAATTATTTGTGTTCGGCAATCTTTCCTGGGTCAGCTGGAAAATGTTCGGGTCTGGTTTTTTGGTCAGATCGATGTTGAACAGGGAGATGACCGTTTCGTAACCTTGCGGATCCGTCACTTCCCATTGCTTCAGCGTGAACTTCGCCGGATCAAAGACCAGTTTGATCTCGGACGTCCCGCCGAAGGTCGAGTTGTCCTCGACCTGAATCGTGACCGATGCGGGATCGCTCGCAACATCGACGACCTTGACGTCGCGACTGAGGTCGATGTGGTCCTTGAGGAGAAATTTCAGCGGCGTCTGGCTGATGAAATAAACGTCCTTGGTCTCCGTCTTGCGGTCGTGGACGGCGACGGAGAGGCCGTCGGCGACAATCTCCAGCGTCGCCGGCTGGGCGTATTCGAAACGCAGTTTTCCGGGCCGCTGAACGTATATCTTGCCTTCCGAACGCTTCCCGTCCGGCCCGATCTGGACGAAATCGCCGACCATGGTCGTCGCCGTGTTGAAATAATCGTTGGCTTTCTGGATCGCGACGGCGGGATCCATCGGGACGAAGGGCTTCGGCGCGGGAGCGGCGACGGCTTTCGCCGGCTTTGGGCCAGCGGCGGGATTAGCCGGAGCATTGGCGGCCGGATTAGCCGGAGCGTTAGCCGGAGGATTAGCCGGAGAGGGCTCGGCGCGCAGGCCAGCTGCCGACCCGAGGCCAGCCAGGCCAGCAATCAGTGCGAAAACATATCCTGCCATCCTATTCATAAAACCTTCCTGGAAGATCGCGCTCGCGAGGGATAGATAATCGATATTGCGCCGATGGGCCGCGGGCGAGAAAAGCGTGAGCGCCGCAGTTCCCCTGTCGAATCAAGGGGTCCCTTCCCTGACCGGAATCACTTTCGGTCCGGGACGGCAAGCGGGCAAGCGGCGCCGCGCCCACAGGCCGCGAACGAGCGGCACTATACATGTTTTTGCGCGATGGCGACATCACGGGCGCCTTGCGCAGGCCCCGCCAAGCCTATTCTATAAGCGCGCCGGACGTTCCAATCCGGTTTTGGCCATCTTAACCCAAGCGGAAGAAACGGATCGATGGCGGACCAAAAAGCGCCTCAAACCAAAAAAGCGCCTGAAACCATAGCGGCCGCGAACGGCGTCGCGCAGGACCGCGCCTTCGGGGCCGTCGCGCCCCCGATCTATCTCACGAGCACCTTCGCCTTCAAAGGCTTCGAGCGGCCGGGCGTCCATGAATACACGCGCACCAGCAATCCGACGCGCGACGTTCTCGCCGACACGCTAGCGAAACTCGAGGGCGGCGCCGGCGCGGTGACGCTGGCGAGCGGGATGGCGGCGGTCAATCTCGTGCTGGCGCCGCTGGAGCCGCGCGATCTCGTCGTCGCCCCGTTTGATTGCTATTCCGGCGTCCAGAGGCTGCTCAGCGCCCATGCGGCCCAAGGACATTTCAAGGTCGAGTTCATCGACTTCGGCGATGAGGAGGCCGTCGCCGCCGCTCTCAGCCGGCACCCGAAACTCTTGATGATCGAAACGCCGAGCAATCCCATGATGCGCGTCGTCGACATCCGCGCGCTTTGCGCGCGCGCCAAAGAGGCGGGCGCGAAGGTCGCCGTCGACAACACCTTCCTTTCGCCAGCCCTGCAGCGGCCGATCGACCTCGGCGCCGATCATGTCGTGCATTCGATGACCAAATTCCTCAACGGCCATTCCGACATCGTCGGCGGCGCCGTGATCTCGGCCGAGGCAAGCGACGTCGAGCTCCTGAAGGACTGGGCCAACATCACCGGCGTCACGGGGTCCGCCTTCGACGCCTATCTGACGCTGCGCGGCCTCAGGACGCTGTTTCCGCGCATCGAACGGCAGCAGAAGACGGCGGGAGCGATCGCGCTGTTCCTGCAGCAGCATCCATCAGTGGAGGCCGTGCATTATCCAGGCCTGCCCTCAAGCCCGTCCCATGTCGTCGCCAAGGCGCAGCAGAGGGGCTTTGGCGCCATGCTCAGCTTCGAAATCGCCGGCGGCGTTCCGGCCGTGCGCCGCCTCGTCGAGGCCACCCGGATCTTCACTTTGGCGGAGTCGCTTGGCGGCGTCGAAAGCCTGATCGCCCATCCGGCCAGCATGACCCATTCGACGATGAGCGCCGAGGCCCGCGCCGAGGCCGGAATCACGGATAATCTGTTGCGGCTCTCCGTCGGCCTCGAGGACGAGGGAGACCTCATCGGCGATCTCGCGCAGGCGCTCAAGGCCGCGCAGGGCTGACGATCCCCTGCCGCCGGGGCGTTTTAGACTGCTAGCCCTCGGCGGCGAGGTCGAAGGCGCCGCGGTCGATCCCGCCGCCGACGAGAATGGCGCGCTTGCCCGAATGATTTGGCGCGCCGACGACGCCTTCCTGCTCCATGCGCTCGACCAGCGACGCGGCCTTGTTGTAGCCGACCGAAAGTCGACGCTGAATATAGCTCGTCGAGCATTTGCGATCACGCAGCACGATGGCGACGGCGCGGTCGTAGAGATCCCCGGATTCCTCGGCGTCCATGCTCCCCGGCGCCGCGACGTCGCCCTCCTCCGCGTCAGTGAGATCATCCTCCGAGGTGATCGCCTCGAGATATTCGGGCTGGCCCTGGCTTTTCAGATGCGCGACCACTTTTTCGACCTCGCCGTCGGCGACGAAAGGCCCGTGCACGCGGGAAATCCGGCCTCCACCCGCCATGTAGAGCATGTCGCCCTGCCCTAAAAGCTGTTCGGCGCCCTGCTCGCCGAGGATCGTGCGGCTGTCGATCTTCGAGGTGACCTGAAACGAGATGCGCGTCGGAAAATTCGCCTTGATGGTGCCGGTGATGACGTCGACGGA
>DAITNE010000125.1:0-5853 GCA_036834765.1 Methylocella sp. | reverse complement strand
GCGTGGCCCCGGCCGGTTCGCCGCGCGCAACGCCAAAGCGAGGCCAGTTCTTCCAGCTGGCGTCGCGTCGAAGTTTAAACAGGCCAAATCGGGCCGGCCTCAGACGGGCGCGGGCGCAACGCGCCCGCCGCCTCCGCGCCCGATGCCGAAATAGGAGAAGCAAGATGGCCGTCAGCGCCAACAGGCTCGAACTTTTACAGATCGCCGACGCCGTCGCGCGTGAGAAATCGATCGACCGGCAAATCGTCCTGACCTCGATGGAGGACGCCATCCAGAAAGCGGCGCGCTCCCGCTACGGCCAGGAAACCGAGGTGCGCGCGGAAATCAATCCGAAGACGGGCGAAATCCGGTTCTCCCGCCTCCTTCTCGTCGTCGACGAGATCGAAAACGACGCGATTCACATCACCCTCAATGAGGCGCGCAAGAAGAATCCGGCGGCGCAGGTCGGCGACTGGATCGCCGAGACGCTGCCGCCATTCGATTTCGGCCGCATCGCCGCGCAGTCGGCGAAGCAGGTGATCGTGCAGAAGGTGCGCGAAGCCGAGCGCGACCGTCAGTACCAAGAATACAAGGACCGCATCGGCGACATCGTCAATGGCGTCGTCAAGCGCGTCGAATATGGCAATGTGATCATCGATCTCGGCCGCGGCGAAGCGACCATCCGGCGCGACGAAATGATCCCCCGCGAGATGTTCCGGCCCGGCGATCGCGCGCGCGCCTACGTCTACGACGTGCGCCGCGAACAGCGGGGCCCGCAGATCTTCCTGTCGCGCACCCATCCGCAGTTCATGGCCAAGCTGTTCCAGCAGGAAGTGCCGGAAATCTACGACAACATCATTCAGGTGAAGTCGGTCGCGCGCGATCCGGGCTCGCGGGCCAAGATCGCAGTGATTTCGCGCGACGCGTCGATCGATCCGGTCGGCGCCTGCGTCGGCATGCGCGGCTCGAGAGTCCAGGCCGTCGTCAATGAGCTGCAGGGCGAAAAGATCGACATCATTCCCTGGTCGCCGGACGCCGCGACCTTCATCGTCAACGCGCTGCAGCCGGCCGAGGTCGTCAAGGTCGTGCTCGACGAGGATTCCGCGCGTATTGAAGTCGTGGTGCCGGACGACCAATTATCATTGGCGATCGGTCGGCGCGGCCAGAATGTGCGCCTCGCCTCGCAGTTGACCGGCTGGGACATCGACATCCTGACCGAGGCCGAGGAATCCGAGCGCCGGCAGAAGGAATTCGTCGAGCGCACCAATATTTTCATGAAGGCGCTGGACGTCGACGAGGTGGTCGGGCAATTGCTCGCCTCGGAGGGCTTCCGCTCCGTCGAGGAGCTGGCCTTCGTCGAACCGGCCGAAGTTGCGGCGATCGAGGGGTTTGACCAGGACACCGCGGCCGAGATTCAGGCCCGGGCGCATGACTATCTCGCCGCAATCGAAGCCGAGCAGGACGCTCGGCGCATCGAACTCGGCGTTTCAGAGGAGCTGAAGGAGGTCGCCGGCGTCACCACGGCGATGCTGGTCAAATTCGGCGAGAACGACGTGAAGACCGTCGAGGATCTCGCCGGCTGCGCCACCGACGACCTCATCGGCTGGACCGAGCGCAAGGACGGCGAAACGGTGAAACACGCCGGCTATCTCGACGGGTTCGAACTGACGCGCGAGGAGGCGGAGACGATGATCATGACGGCCCGCGTCCGTGCGGGCTGGATCGACGCCATCCCCGAGCCGGCACCGGAGGAGACGCTGGATGGCGAGGCTGAACATTAAGGCGCCATCTGACGAAGCCGTGCAGAATCAAGAACCTGGAGAGTCGATGCTGGCGACGCTCGATCCAGACGATGCGGAGGCGGGACCTGAGCGGACCTGCATCATCACGCGGACGAAAGGCGCGCCGCAGGACATGATTCGATTTGTGCTGGGACCCGGCGAGGCCGTCGTCCCCGACATTCGGCGTAAATTGCCCGGGCGCGGCGTGTGGGTTACGGCGAGCGCCGTGCTTGTGGCCGAGGCGGTCAGAAAGCACGCCTTCGCCCGTGGCTTCAAAAAGAAGGTGGCCGCGCCAGAGAATCTCGCGGCCGAGGTCGAGGCGTTGTTGACGAAGGATTGCTTGCAGGCCCTCTCGATCGCAAATAAGGCGGGGACGGTGGCGGCCGGTTTCGGCAAGGTCGAAGAAGCGATTGCAGGTGGAGCGATCGCAGGATTGGTTCACGCCTCGGATGGCGGGGCGGACGGCGTCCGCAAGCTGGGGCAGAGTTTGCGCCGCCGGTTCGGCGATGAAGATGTAAGGCCGCGGATCGTTCTGTTCCCGTCGGATCAATTGGATTTGGCATTGGGGCGGGCTAATGTGATACATGCAGCGTTGCTTTCGGGCGCGGCCAGTGATGCTTTCCTTGCGCGTTGCCGCAAACTGGCGATGTATCGGGCGGCGGAGCAGGACGCGTCGGCGCCGAATCCAGAGTCCGGTTCGCAAAGCGCCGGAGATGACGTGAAAAGATTTCGCCCGGCGGTCTGACCCTGTTTCAGGCGAAGGCCCCGCCGGTTTTGCCCGTCGCGTTGCAGCGTCGGCGAGGAAGAAGCGCTGGGATTGATCGGAAAGGTTTTGGCCTTTCGGATTGATCCTGCGTGGAAACAGTGGGATAGCGACCATGATCTGCGCCAGTGCGGAGTATCGTGGTTCGAGTGGCCGGCCGAGCCGGTTCAATGGATTTTCGAATGGGCGCAAGCCCGGGAACGCAAGACTGATGAGTGAAACCAAGAATCCCGGCGACCATACGCTGAGCGTCTCTCCGACGAAGACGCTGTCGCTGAAGCGTCCGGTCGAGGCTGGCATCGTTCGCCAGAGCTTTTCGCATGGGCGCAGCAAGGCGGTCGTCGTCGAGAAGGTGAAGCGCCGCGCGCTGGGAGCCGAGCCGCACGCGCCGCGCGAAAGCGTTGCGCAGGAGCCGGTTCAGCCGGCCGTCGCGCCGCAACCGCCGCGTCCGCAACAGAAGCCTGTGCGCCCGCAAGGGGCACCGCCGCGTTCCTCGTCCGGCGTCATTTTGCGATCCTTGACCGAAGAGGAGCGCGAGGCGCGCTCCCGGGCGCTCTCGGGCGCCCATGAACGCGAAGTCGAAGAGCGCAAGCGCGCCGAAATCGAAAACAAGGCCCGCGAGGAGCGCGAGGCGCGCGAACGCGAGGAGCGCACCGCGGCCGAAGCGCGCAAGCGCGAAGAAGAAGCGCGCCGCATTCTCGAGGCGGAATCAAAACGCCGCTCGGAGCAGGAAGCAAGACGCCGTCTGTCCGGCGGCGAGCCCGCGCCGGCGCTGACCAATCCAGCGCCTCGCAAAGCGCCCGGCGGCTTCGCGGCGACGACGGCGCCGTCGCCGGCTCCGTCAGGAGTTCTCGCGGAGGCGGCTCCGGCGGGCCTCCCGGCGACCGCCCGGACACTCCCGGTCGAGGACGAAGACGCCAAGCGCATCATCCGCCGTCCCGGCATGCCGACGAAGGTGATCGTTGCGCGCCCCGTCAAGGGCGCCGAGCAGAAGAGCCGCGGCCGCCTCACAGTCGCCAGCGCCACCGGCGAAGAGGAGGAGCGCACCCGCTCGATCGCGGCCTTCCGCCGCCGCACTCAGCGGCTCAAGGGTCATGTCAGCGAGACCAAGGAGAAGCTCGCGCGCGAAGTCATCCTGCCCGAGACCATCTCGATCCAGGAGCTCGCCAACCGCATGTCGGAGCGCGCCGTCGACGTGATCAAGCTGATGATGAAACAGGGCCAGATGGCGAAGATCACGGATGTGATCGACGCCGATACGGCCCAGCTCATCGCCGAGGAGCTCGGCCACACCGTGAAGCGCGTGGCTGAGTCCGACGTCGAGGAAGGCCTGTTCGACACGCCGGACGCCGACGGACATCAGGTCCCCCGGCCGCCGGTCGTCACCATCATGGGCCATGTCGATCACGGCAAGACTTCGCTGCTCGACGCGATCCGCCACGCCAATGTCGTCTCCGGCGAGGCCGGCGGCATCACCCAGCACATCGGCGCCTATCAGATCGTCGCCTCCAACGGGCTGCCGGTCACTTTCATCGACACCCCCGGCCATGCGGCGTTCACGGCGATGCGCGCGCGCGGCGCCAAGGTCACCGACATCGTCGTTCTGGTGGTCGCGGCCGATGACGGCGTGATGCCGCAGACGGCCGAAGCCATCGCGCACGCCCGCGCGGCTCATGTGCCGATCATCGTGGCGATCAACAAGATCGACAAGCCGGACGCCAAGCCCGAACGCGTGCGCAGCGAATTGCTTCAATATGAAGTGCAGGTGGAATCGCTCGGCGGCGAGACGCTCGAGGTCGAGGTTTCCGCGACGCAGAGGACCAACCTCGACAAGCTGATCGATCTCATCGCCCTGCAGGCCGAATTGCTGGATCTCAAGGCGAACCCCGATCGTCCGGCCGAAGGCACGGTCATCGAGGCGCGCCTCGACAAGGGCCGCGGCCCCGTCGCCACCGTGCTCGTGCAGCGCGGCACGCTGCGCGTCGGCGACCTCATCGTCGGCGGTTCGCAATGGGGCCGGGTCCGCGCCCTCATCGACGACAAGGGCGAGACGCGGCTTGAGGCCGGTCCCTCCATGCCGGTCGAGGTTCTGGGCTTTTCCGGCTCGCCCGAGGCCGGCGATCGCGTCGCCGTCGTCGAGAACGAAGCGAGAGCCCGCGAGATCGCCGAATATCGCGATCGGCAGAAGCGCGAGCAGGCGGCGGCGCGCGGCAGTCTGGCGCGCGGCTCGCTCGCCGACATGATGAGCCAGTTGAAGACGGCCGGGCGCAAGGAGTTTCCGCTCGTCATCAAGGGCGACGTCCAGGGCTCGGTCGAGGCGATCATCGCGACGCTCGAAAAGCTCAATACGGAGGAAGTCGCCGCGCGCGTCATTCACGCGGGCGTCGGCGGCATCACTGAGTCGGACGTAACGCTCGCCGAAGCCTCTGGCGCGGCCTTGATCGGCTTCAATGTGCGCGCCCACAAGGAGGGCCGCCAGCTCGCCGAACAGGCCGGGCTGGAAATCCGCTATTACAACATCATCTATAATCTCGTGGATGATGTGAAGGCGGCGATGTCCGGCCTTCTCGCGCCGACGCTGCGCGAGGAAATGCTCGGCAACGCCGAAATTCTCGAGGTCTTCAACATCTCCAAGGTCGGCAAAGTCGCCGGTTGCCGGGTTACCGATGGCACCGTCCAGCGCGGCGCCAATGTTCGCCTCATCCGCGACAATGTCGTCGTCCACGAAGGCAAGCTGTCGACGCTCAAGCGCTTTAAGGATGAGGTCAAGGAGGTCGTCGCCGGCCAGGAATGCGGCATGGCGTTCGAGAACTATCAGGATATGCGCGTCGGCGACGTCATCGAGTGCTATCGCATCGAGGAGATCCAGCGCTCGCTTTAGGCGGGCGCTCGCATAACGAATGTCGGATCTGACGGCGTTGGTCGATCGGTGCGGCCGGCCCGTCCACCCTCCGCAAATCTGGGTGAGAGTTCAATCGCGCTCTAGCGGAGCGCGCGCGCCGATAATGGTGAGAGCCGATGGCTCTTCAGGGTGAGTCAAAGCCCGAAGATAAACGCTGAAAAGCGCCGGAGTTCCAAAAATTGTCCAGACTTCATTACCAGCAGGGCGGCCAACCCTCGCAGAGAATGCTGCGCGTCGCGGAGCTTGTCCGCCACGCCATGTCCGAACTTCTGACAAGGTCAGACATCGCCGATCCCGCGCTTGAGGGAAAGGTCGTGACGGTTCCAGATGTCCGCATGAGCCCGGATCTGAAGCTCGCCACGGTCTACGTCATGCCCCTCGGCGGCGACAATGTCGCCGACTGCCTGGCGGCGCTCGACCGGCACAAG
>DAITNE010000124.1:1709-5866 GCA_036834765.1 Methylocella sp. | reverse complement strand
GGCATCGGCGAGGCGATCGCCCGCGCCCTGCACGCCCAGGGCGCGACCGTCGCCCTTTCCGGCACGCGCCGCGATGCGCTCGACGCCCTCGCGGGCGCGCTGGCAACGCGGGTCCACGTGCTTCCCTGCGATCTTGCGGATGCGGCTGCGGTGGAGGCGCTCGTTCCCGCCGCTGACGCCGCCACGGGCGGCGTCGACATTCTCGTCAGCAATGCGGGCGTGACGAAAGACAATCTCTTCATGCGGATGAAAGACGAGGAATGGGACCGGGTCATCGCCGTCAATCTGACGGCGACCTTTCGCCTCGCCCGCGCCTGCCTCAAGAGCATGATGCGCAAGCGGTACGGCCGCATCATCGGGATTTCCTCGGTCGTTGGCGTCGTCGGCAACCCCGGTCAGGGCAATTACGCCGCCTCGAAGGCCGGCATGATCGGCATGTTCAAGAGTCTTGCGGGCGAAGTCGCGACCAGAGGCGTCACCGTCAATTGCGTCGCGCCGGGCTTTATCGAAACGCCGATGACCGCCGTCCTCAATGAGAAGCAGCGGGCCGCCGTTCTCGCGGCCGTGCCGATGGGCCGGCTTGGGACGGGCGCCGATGTCGCGGCCTCCGTTGTCTTTCTGGCGAGTTCCGAAGCCGCCTACGTGACCGGCCAGACGCTGCATGTTAATGGAGGAATGGCAATGATTTGAGTGTATTAAGCCGAGTTTCCGGCGCAGCGCGCCGGCTCTCGCCAATAGGAATGAAGTGTGTTACGAAGCCAGCGTTGAGCAGTCAGGTAGCGATTTTGCGGGATTGAAGGACCAGATTTTGGGACTTCGGCTCGCAGCCGCGCGTGCAATCTCGAACCGTCGGACTTTCCGATCAAGCTAGCGAGCAGCGCGCAAGGCGATGTCGCCCATCGCCGCGCATCGACGTCGGCCAATGTCGACAAATCAGTGAGGACGAGGATTAAACGACCATGAGCGATGTCGCCGAGCGGGTAAAAAAGATAGTGATAGAGCATCTCGGGGTAGATGCGGACAAAGTCGTCGACAATGCCAACTTCATCGAGGACCTTGGGGCCGATTCGCTGGATACCGTCGAACTGGTCATGGCGTTCGAGGAGGAGTTCAGCGTTGAAATTCCTGATGACGCCGCCGAAACGATCATAACCGTCGGCGACGCGGTGAACTTTCTCGAGAAGGCGACGGCGGCTTGAATTTTTGAGTCGCCGCCGGACGACCGCGACATTTTTCCTGATGAAATGCGCTGCGGGAGGGCCAGGGCGTCCGGCGTTAGCCAGGGCGCAGCGTGGCGTATTGGCCGGGTTGGAACATGCGTAGGGTAGTCATCACCGGTCTTGGCATGGTGTCGCCGCTCGCCTGCGGCGTCGAGCCGACCTGGAGACGCTTGCTTGCGGGCGAAAGCGGCGCGCGCATCATCGAAACCTTCGATACGTCCGATCTGTCCTGCAAGATCGCCATGCCGGTTCCACGCAGCGGCGCCGCGGCCTTCGCTCCCGACGACTGGATGGAGCCGAAGGAGCAGCGCAAGGTCGACGATTTCATACTCTACGCCGTCGCTGCGGCGACGCAGGCGCTGGCTGACGCGGGTTGGAAGCCGGAGAGCTACCGGGATCAGATCGAAACCGGCGTTCTCATCGGTTCCGGCATAGGCGGCCTCGGCGGCATCGCCGAAACCGCGGTGATCTTGCACGAGAAAGGCCCGCGCCGCGTTTCTCCCTTTTTCATTCCCGGCCGGCTGATCAATCTGGCCGGTGGCTATGTCTCTATCCAGCACGGTCTGCGCGGCCCCAATCATGCGGTCGTCACGGCCTGCTCGACAGGCGCGCATGCGATCGGCGACGCGGCGCGCCTGATCGCGCTCGGCGATGCGGATGTGATGGTGGCGGGCGGCGCCGAATCGCCGATCAGTCGCATTGGCATCGCCGGATTCGCGGCCTGCCGGGCCCTGTCCACGGGCTTCAATGACAGGCCGAAGGAGGCGTCGCGGCCTTACGACAAGGATCGCGATGGATTTGTCGTCGGAGAGGGCGCCGGCTGCGTCGTCCTCGAGGCCTACGATCACGCCAAGGCGAGGGGCGCTCGCATCTATGCCGAGCTCGTCGGTTATGGCATGTCTGGCGACGCCTATCACATCACGGCGCCGCAGCCGAGCGGCGACGGCGCCTACAGGGCCATGGGCAGCGCCATCAAACGGGCCGGCATCTCGCCGGGCGAGATCAATTATATCAATGCGCACGGCACGTCGACGCCTCTTGGCGACGAGATCGAGCTGCAGGCGGTGCAGCGCCTCGTCGGGGATGGGGTGAACGCTCTATCGATGTCTTCGACGAAATCGGCGATCGGACATCTTCTCGGCGCAGCCGGCGCCGTCGAGGCGATTTTTTCGGTCCTCGCCATCCGCGATCAGATCGTGCCGCCGACGCTGAACCTCGATCATGTCTCGATGGACACGAGGATCGATCTGGTTCCGCACAAGGCGCGCAAGCGCAATGTCGAATTCGTTCTGTCGAATTCATTCGGCTTTGGCGGAACGAACGCCTGTTTGATTTTCAGGCGCGCTGAATAGGCCGGCTGAAGGCGGCGCGCCTGGCGCCTGAACCCGAATTAGCCATATTTTCTTGATTCGCTGTCGCCGGGAGCGGGCCAACGAAAATAGGGGTCCGTCAAACCGTCGAGCGGCGATATAATGACGGGATCAAGGCGGCCGGGTGAGTTGAGTTGATGAGCGGCGAGCCACCGAAAGACCAGGACAAAAAAGCAGGGCAACCCGCAGAGTCGCGCGCCGGCGGCCGTTCCGGGGGCTATAGGGTCGCGCCGCAAAGTCCGAACGAAGCCCTCCAGCCGGAGGCGGCGCCCCCGCCGCCGCCTTTGCCGCCGAGCCGACGCCGGCCGATCCTCTCGGCGGTCAGCGGCTTCCTTTCGTTTCTGCTGATCGCCGCCGTCGTCGCCATGCTCGGCATGATTTGGAGCGAGCAGCGCATGCGGGAGCCTGGCCCGCTCACCGCCGACAAGGTCCTCTATATCGTTCCGGGCACAGACCTGCCGGAGATCATCGGCGAACTCGAGCGCGAGGGTGTGATCGACAGTCCTTTCGCGCTGAATGTCGCGCTTCTGGTCGAAGGCAAACGATCGAAAGTGAAGGCCGGCGAATATCTCTTCAAGCAAGGGGCGAGTTTGCGCGACGTGATGGATACGCTCGTCAGCGGCAAGCAGATTCTGCATGCGATCAGCATCCCCGAAGGGCTGACGACGCTGCAGACCGTCGACCGCCTGCGCGATAGCGACGTTCTCATGGGCGATATCAAGGATTTGCCCAAAGAGGGTAGCCTGCTGCCGGACACCTATAAGGTCGCGCGCGGGGACTCCCGGGTCGGTCTTCTCAAGAAAATGCAGGACGACCAGAAAAAGTTCGTCGATCAACTCTGGGCGCGCCGGGCCAGTAATCTTCCGCTCCATTCGCCTTATGAACTCGTGACGCTGGCCTCGATCGTCGAAAAGGAAACCGGCAAGGCCGATGAGAGATCGCGCGTCGCCAGCGTTTTCCTGAACCGTCTGTCCAAGCACATGCGGCTGCAGTCAGATCCGACCATCGTCTACGGTCTCGTCGGCGGCAAGGGCACGCTCGGGCGCGGAATTGCGGACAGCGAAATCAAAAAGCCGACGCCGTATAACACTTATACGATCGATGGGCTGCCGCCGGGCCCGATCGCCAATCCGGGTCGGGCCGCGCTCGAAGCGGTGGCGAACCCCTCGCGCACGCAAGATCTTTACTTCGTCGCCGATGGAACCGGCGGCCACGTCTTCGCCGAAACGCTCGACCAGCACAACCGCAACGTGCAGCGCTGGCGCATGATCGAGAAAGACGGCAAGGACAAAACCGGCGGGGGCGGGGATGTTGATAAGGCGGCGCCATTGGCCACGCCGGGTCCAGCCGGAGCTTCGCCCGCGCCCGCGGGGGCGCCTCACAGCGACCAGCATGGAGAACTTGAACAGCAGGGCTCGATCTACGGGGCGCTGCCAGCCTCGCTGGAGCCGCCAGCGGCTTCTGGTGTCGCCAGGTCGCCGACCATGGCCGAGGCCTATGGCTCGGGGCTCCTGAGCCTCGCCAGGGCCGCCCCCTGGACGGCGGAGGCGAAGCCGGGCCGGTCGCG
>DAITNE010000124.1:0-1699 GCA_036834765.1 Methylocella sp. | reverse complement strand
GGGCCGGGGCGGCAAGACGCCGGGCGATCAGGCGGCCTCAAAGCCGCCGCCGAATGCGTTGGCGCTGGGGCCCGGCCTCGCCGAACTCGGCATCTCTCTGCAGGGCGCCGTCGGAGCGGTCGACCTTGATGGTCCGGTCAGCGACTCCGGGACGGCGGACGCTCCGGCGGCTGCCGGCGCCAATACGGCCGCGGCCGCGCCTGCGCCCGCTTTGAGCCGCGCTAGCGTGGCGGAGACGCAGCCCGCGGCGTTGGGGCCGCAGCAAACCGGGGCCGCGCCGCGCGGCGACCAGATCGCCAGCGTCGCGCCGGCGACCGAGGGCAGGGCCGTTCATGCCCCCGTCATCGATGTTTCGGAGGCGACGCCGCTCGATCCGCTGCTCGACAAGACCTATGATTTGAATACAGCCAAGACCGTGCCATCGGCAAAGCAGCTGGCCCTGCCGAATTAGGGCATCGGACCCGAAAGTGGGAACAGGTTTCGGGAAAATCCGACGCTCAAACAAAGAAGCGGAGCGGCGGCTCCGATTCTGTCGGAGCGTCCGCGCTCCTGAGCATTTCGCCTATACGGCCGTCCCGTAAAGATCATAGGCGTCGGCCTTTTCTATCTTCACATTGACGATCTCGCCGATGCGCAAGGGACGCTTCGAGACGATGTGGACCTTGCCGTCGATCTCCGGCGCATCGCCTTTGCTGCGCCCTTCGGCGGCCCGCGGCGCGGCCTGATCGACGATGACCGCAAGCCGTTTGCCGACCTTGTCCTTGAGCTTGCGGGCGCTGATCGCCTGCGCCTGCTCCATGAGGCGACGGTAGCGTATCTCCCGCGTCCGAGGATCGACCTCAGGCAGGCCAAGATGATTGGCGGCGGCGCCTTTTACCGGCTCATATCTGAAGGCGCCGACCCGGTCGAGCTTCGCGGCGGCGAGCCAATCGAGCAGGAAGGCGAAATCGGCTTCGGTTTCGCCCGGAAAGCCGACGATGAACGTGGATCGGATCGTGAGTTCGGGACAGACAGAGCGCCAGCGTTTGATGCGCTCCAGCGTTTTCTCCTGATCGCCCGGCCGCTTCATCGCCCGCAAGACGCTGGGGCTTGCATGCTGGAACGGAATGTCGAGGTAGGGCAAAATGAGCCCCTCCGCCATCAGTTCCATGACTTCGTCCACATGCGGGTACGGATAGACGTAGTGGAGACGGACCCAGACGCCGAACGCGCCGAGTTCGCGGACGAGATCGATGAATTTCGCCCTGACGGCGCGCTCGTGAAAGAGGCTTTCCGAATAGCGCAGGTCAAGGCCGTAGGCGCTGGTGTCCTGGGAAATGACGAGCAGCTCCCTGACCCCGGCGGCGACGAGCTTTTCGGCTTCGCGCAGGACATCGGCGGCGGGGCGCGAGACGAGATCGCCGCGCAATTTCGGAATGATGCAGAAGGAGCAGCGATTGTTGCAGCCTTCCGAGATCTTCAGATAGGCGTAGTGGCGCGGCGTGAGCTTCACGCCTTGCGGCGGCAGAAGATCGAGGAACGGATCGTGCGGCGGGGCGACGGCCGCGTGGACCGCCTGCATGACCGATTCGAAAGCCTGCGGACCGGTGATGGCGAAGAGGTTCGGAAAACTGGCTTCGATCGCCTCGGGCTCCGCGCCCATGCAGCCGGTGACGATGATTTTGCCGTTTTCGGCCGCGGCGGCGCCGATCGCCGCGAG
>DAITNE010000123.1:0-5867 GCA_036834765.1 Methylocella sp. | reverse complement strand
AGGATGTTCGTCGTCCAGCATCACCGCGCGTCGCACGATCATGACGACTTCCGGCTCGAAGTCGGTGGCGTGCTGAAGAGCTGGGCGATCCCGAAGCGCGTCTCGCTGCGCACCGGCGTGCGACGACTCGCCGTGCAGGTGGAAGACCACCCGCTGAGCTACGCCTCCTTCGAGGGAACGATTCCCGAGGGGCAGTATGGCGCCGGTGAAATAGATTGCCACCACGCCGCCGACGAGTGCGAACGGAATATTGACGAGGATCAGAACGAGATTGCGCCAGTTCTTGGTGATGATCGACAATAGAAGAAGGACGCCCGCGAAGGCCATCAGCGAATGCACGATGAGGTCGCGGCGCGCGTGCGCCTGCGCTTCGGCGGAGCCCGCGAACTCGACATAGACGCCCGGCGGCAACCGGACCTTCGCCGACACCGCTTTCTGCGCGTCCGCCACATAGGAGACGACGTCGCGACCGGAGACGTCGGCCGTCACGGTCTGAAGGCGGTGCGCGCCGAAATGATCCACCTGATACCGGCCCGTGGTCTGGCTCACGTCGGCGATCTGGCCTAAGACAACAAAGGCTCCGCTCCGCGTCCGCAGGGGAAGGTCCGCGATCTTGGCCACGCTGTTGCGGCTGTTGGCGTCGAGCAGGGTGATGATGTTGAACGCGCGATGTCCGTCATAGGCCTGTCCGACGACATCGCCCTGGTAGGCGGTGCGGACGATATCGAGGACATCGACCGCATCTAGTCCCCATCTGACGAGGTCTTCATCGCGCAGCCTGATGGTGAGTTGCGGGGTGGCGGCCGGCGTTCGCAGGTGAACGTCCCGCGCGCCGCGCACGCTCGCCATTACGGCGGCGACGTTCCTCGCCACGCCGTCGAGCTCATTGAGGTCGTTTCCATAAATATTGGCGGCGACCGCCGCGGTATAGCCCGAGAGAGTCTCTTCGACGCGTTCGGTCAGGAACGGTTTCAAAGAGAAGTTGAGGCCGGGAAAGCCCTGAAGCGCCTTTCTGATGTCTGCGTCCGCCTTGCCCAATTCGGCGCCCGAGAGGCCAGGCCGGAGGTCGACTTCGATCTCGCTATAATTTGGCCCCCAGGTGTCGTCGGCCGATTCGGCCCGGCCGACCCGCTGCGAAATCGACCGGACCGCCGGCAGTTTGACGAGAGCGTCGGTGACAAGCAGGCCAAGACGTTCGGTTTCCGCGATCGACGTGCCCGGAACGGCAGACATATGCAAGGTGTAGTGGCCCTCCTTGAATTCGGGAAGAAACGCGCTGCCGAAGAAGGGCAGCAACGCGCTGCCGCCGAGCGTGATGACCGCGGCGGCCAGCATGACCGCGACTGGCCGTTTTGCGATCCTGCCGAGAAGGCGCTCGTAGGGCCCGCGCATCCATCGAACCAGAGGCGGCGCCTGCCGCGGTCCTTCGCCGGAGCCGGCGCGTCCCGTAAGGAGCATCATGCAAAGGGCCGGCGTGACGGTCAGCGCGATGATGAGGGAGGCGAGGAGCGCGAGGATGTAGGCGAAGCCGAGAGGGGCGAAGAACCGGCCGGCGATCCCGGGCAGCGTGAGTACGGGGATGAAAACGAGCAGCACGATGAAGGTTGCGTAGACGACGGCGCTGCGCACTTCCAGCGAAGCGTCTAGGACCACGCTCGCGGCGGGTCTTGGCCGCGCCGCGTGCCGGTTCTCGCGCAGGCGCCGCACGATGTTTTCGACGTCGATGACGGCGTCGTCGACGACTTCGCCGATCGCGATCGCGAGGCCGCCGAGGGTCATGGTGTTGAGCGTCATGCCGAAGCTGTTCAACATGATGACAGCCGCCAAAAGCGACAGTGGGATCGCAATGCACGAGATCGCCGCGGTCCTGATGTCGAAGAGAAACAGGAAAAGCACGACGATCACGAAGACGCCGCCAAGCAGAAGCGCGTCGCGCACGCTCTTTGTGGCGACGTCGATAAAGGTCGCCGGGCGGAACAAAGTCGCGTCGAGCTCTATGCCCTGCGCCTCGAGCGCGGGCCTTAGCGTCGCCAGCGTCTCCTCCACGCGCTTGGTGACTTCCTGCGTGTTTGTCCCGAATTGCGCCGAGATGACGAAAACCACGCCGGGCCGGCCCATGATCGTCGCCCCGCCGATCGGCGGCTCGGGGGCATCGGCGGTTGTCGCAATGTCCGACAGGCCGACGCTTGCGGCGCCGCTGGTCGTTACGACGGTGCGTCCGCCCGCCGTCGGCGTCACCGCCTGCCCCTCGCTGCGAAAGACGATGCGCTGGTTTGGCGTATCGAGAAAGCCCGCGCCGCGGACGGCGGTGGCCTTGCGCGAGGCCGCGACGACGTCTTCGAGTCCGACCCCATACCGGACGAGCTCGTCGGGATGGACCTGAACCTGTATCGATCGAACCTCGCCGCCAAACACAGCAACCTTGGACACCCCCGGCACGGCGAGGAGGCGCAGGCGCACCGTCCAGTCAGCAACGGTTCGGAGGTCCATGAGGCTTCGCGTCTTGGACGTCAGGCCGGCCACGAGGACGGTGCTGCTCGACGAGGTGAGCGGCGTGAGGACGGGAGGCTTCACGCCGGCGGGTAGCTGTTGCGTCGCATAGACGAGGCGCTCTGCGACGACCTGCCGATCGAGGTAAATGTCGCTGCCCGGATCAAACGTCACATTAACGACCGATAGACCCTGGCTCGACGAGGAGCGCAGCATCTGGATTCCGGAAACGCCGCTGATTGCGTTCTCCAGCGGCTGCGTGACCAGAACCTCGATCTCCTCCGCTGCGAGGCCCGGCGCCTCCGTCTGGATGCCGACCTGAGGCGGAGCGAATTCGGGAAAGACGTCGTATTTCGCCTGGGTGACCGACAGGGCACCATATGCGAGAAGCAGAAAGCTCAGGGCGACGACGATCCGTCGAAACCTGATCGCCGTCCCGATGATGGCGGGCTGGAGCCCGGTGCGCGGTCGTTCGAAGACGCCGTTTCCGGTCAATTGCTATCCTCGTCGGATGGAATCTGCGTTTTCGATTCCTCCGACAGCAGCGTTTGCGCGCCGGCGACGACGATCAGCTTGTCATGCTGCAGGCTTGTCGCCGGCAACACATAGCCGCCGTCCGCGGTCGGGGCCGCCTCTTCGCCGATCGCGCGGCGTTCGAACCTGCCCGAGCCGGCCCGAACATAGATCCAGGCCTTTCCCGCCTGCCAGATAACTGCTGACGGGGGTATGCCGACGCCGGGCTTCGAAGCGCCGTTCGGCAAATACGCCAGAACGCTAATTCCAGCGAGGGCGCCGGGCGTCATGGGGATCGTATAGAAATAGCTGACGTTCGGGATCTTGGGATCGGCCTGGGTCGCCTCGGAGACGAAGTCCGCTTCGGTGGTGGACCCGCCGCCGAGCGTCACGCTGATCCGGGCCGGAGCGGCGACCGTCGCTCCAGGCTGCAGCGTCAGCTGGATGAGAGCGGTCTTGCGAAGCACAAGCCCCTCCGCCAGCGGAGATCTCGCGACGATGGCCTGGCCGAGGACCGGTCCCCATTCCTGGATCGCATTGTTTCTCACAGCCTCGACCTCGGCCTGCGCGGTCTCGACCGCGGCGGCGTCGATTTTAGAGGCAGCCTCGGCCGATTCGACCTGCGCGACGGCGGTCGGGAACACCTTGAGCAGATTTCGCGCGCGCTCGCTCGCCGTCTTCGACGCCGATAGTTTGACCTCAGCGGACTTGAGTTGCGCCGACGCGGTGAGGGAGGCGTTGTAAAGGCTCGTCAGCCGGTCCAGCGGCAGAACCGCGCCATAGGCGCGGGCCTGACCCTGATAGGCGATCTCCTTTGGAGCCGCCGTTTCGATCCCGCCCTTTTCCTGACCGCCCGCATCCAGCTTGACGACCGCCTCTTCCCGTTCCGGCGGAGACGCCTGCGCCGTCGCCTTCGGCGCGTCATCGGCGCCGCGCGAGCCCCCCGATCCTGGCATCTGGAAGTTCAATATTAAATAGGCGCCGAGGGCCAGCGCGGCGGCGGTGACGGCCAAGCCACGCACAGCCCGGAGAACGGCGCGCTCGAGGGTGGATCTCTTCCCAGACGACATTTTCCTTTTTCCCGGGAATTTATCCCGGTCGACTTTGCGCCGATTTGCGTTTCTTTTGCAAGTCTCCGGCCGGCTGCGCGGGAGCCTCCGCTGGCCCGGCCGTTGCCCGACTTATCGAATCGTGGCCTGAAACAGCCCAAGTACGTCAGCCGGCGGCGGCTCCGGGCCGATAGAGACCTGCGGCATGCCGGCGCCGATCAGCGTCGCCAGTTCAACCTGCCCGTCGAGCAGGGCTTGCTGCACGCCGATCTTCTCCTCCTCGCGCGTCAGCTGCGCGACCTGCGTGTCGACATAGGCGCGCTCGTCGAACAAGCCCTGTTTGAACGCAGCCTCGGCCTTCCCGGCGATCAGGTGGGCTTCCTTGAGGCGCGGCTCGATGTCGGCGAGCTGGCGGGCGAGGAGCGCCTGCTCCGATTGAAGAGCGCCGATTTCCCCCGCCGCAGTCGTCAATCGCGCGTTGAACTCGCGATTAAGCTCCTCACGGGTCGCTTGCTCCATGGCGATGGCGCCCTCGTTGCGATTGAAGACCGGCAGTTCGAACGAGGCTTGCGGGCCGAACGAATAGATCGAGCTGTTGTCGCGGCCACCGACCAATCCGATCGCAAGGTTGGGGAATTGCGAGAGGATCGCCTGGCGAAGCTTCGCATCCTCGGACCTGTAGCCATATTGCAGGGCGATGAGGTCGGGCCGACGGTCGGCGAGATTAGTGAGATCCCGGCGGATGCGCTGCGCGTCGACGTGCGGGGTCTCGCTCGCGCCGGCGAGAGGTAGGGGCGCGTCGGGAGCAAGGCCAAGCAGCGCATTGAGCTGATGCCGGCGGTTGAGCTGCAGCCGTTCAAGATCGTCGTAACTCTTCTGCACGTCGCCAACTGCCACAAGATCGGGCGACAGCGTCGCCAGCGGGGCGTTGCCCTGATTGATGGCCGCGTTCGTAAGGTTGAACCGCTCCTGGAGGAATTTGCGATTGCGCTGGAGCGCCTTCTCGGCTCGCTCGCCTGAAACGATGTCGACAAAAAGGAGCCGCGCCTTGCCGAGGGTCTGCCATTCCTGCCAAAGCAGCGACGCGTTGATCGCGGAGGCGGCGTTGGCGGCGATTTCGCGCCTCGTCGGACGCAGGAGAATCGATTTGAGATCCTGCGCGACGCCCACGCTGAACGCATCCGATCCGTTGGGGCCAGCCAGATAAAATGGATAGGAGAGCGCGACCTGGGGGTTAGGCAGCAGGTCGGCCTCGATGAGCTGGGCCGCGGCGACGCCAAGCTTCGCCCGCGCCGCGCGAAGGTCCGGGTTGTTGCGAAGCACCATTCGATCGAGGTCGGCGAGCGTGATCGGTCTGTTGCTTGCGCCTTCAAGATCCGAGACGTGCGAGGCGAGGTTCGGCGCCCGGTCAAGCGGTTCGGACCGGTAGGATGCGCAGCCCGCCAGCGTCGCGACCGCGCCGATGAGAGCCGCCCCCAGGACACGCTTTGACATCATCGCCGGAAGGCCAGTCGAAACATCACGAGCAAGAGAGGCAATGTGGCGATCTAGCATGAACCGGCGGGGACATGATGGTTTGTTCCCGCGGCGACAGAGAGTTCGTCGCTGTGTTGCTTATCTGCCACTTTTCAGGATTTTGCCCTCCAAACTGAGGCAATCCATTGCGCCCGCGAGAAAAGACGACCTCCAGGCGGCGACATGCGCCAAAAAACAGGAGCGCGCGCGCAATGGGGCGGTTTCCTGATAGTCTCGCGTATATGGTTGATCTGGTTGCAGGGGTAGGATTTGAACCTGCGGCCTTCAGGTTATGAGAAT
>DAITNE010000122.1:0-5869 GCA_036834765.1 Methylocella sp. | reverse complement strand
AAAAAGCCGTCGAAATGGCCGGCGGCAAGGTGAAGCTGGTCACGATGAACATCGATGAGCACCCGGAAATCGCCGGGCGCCTCGGCGTTCGCTCGATTCCGGCGGTGATCGCCTTTCAGCGCGGTCAGCCGGTCGACGGCTTCATGGGCGCGCTGCCCGAGCCCGAGGTGCGCGGCTTCATCGAGCGGCTCGTCGGTCCGATCGGCGGCGCCGGCGACCTGATCGCCGAAGCGCAAGCGCTGCTCGCGACGGGGGACGCCGTGGCGGCGGCGGAGATCTACGCCTCGATTCTGGAGGAGAACCCGGGCGATCTCGAAGCGCTCGCGGGGCTCGCAAGGCTCTCTGTCGAGACCGGCGATCTCGAAGCCGCGCGCGGAATTCTGGACTCGGCGCCGGCGGGCGCCGACCAGCATCAGGGCGTCATCGCGGCGCGGGCGGCGCTTGCTCTCGCCGAACAGGCCGGCGCCGTCGGCGATCTCGCCGAGCTGAAGCGCAAGTCGGAGGCGGACCCGAACGATCATCAGGCGCGCTTCGACTACGCGATCGCGCTCAACGCGGAAAACCGCCGCGATGAGGCGGCGAACGCGCTGCTCGACATCATCCGGCGCGACCGCGCCTTCAACGACGACGGCGCGCGTAAGCAATTATTGCAATTTTTCGAAGCGTGGGGCGCGGCCGACCCGGCGACGATCGCCGCACGCAAGAGACTTTCGACGGTCCTGTTCTCCTGACCGCGCGCCGCCGCTTGGCTTACGGCGCCGCGCGTCTGACGCCCCCGGATGATCGCGCGGGCGAAATCGCCCGCGATCTTGCCGATGCCTAAGTTCCTAACCAAACCTAAATGGAAGTCGCGCGCTTCGACGGAACGTGGTTTTTTATGCGCAAGCATAGTATAAAGCGCCATTCGGCGGTTGATTGGGGCGATCTCCCTTGCGGCGCCGAAGTCCGACGAGGCTGAGGACCAGCACATGAGCCTGAACCAGACCTATAGCGACCCGGACGCGGTGCCTGCATCGTTTCCGATCTTTCCGCTCGCCAAGGCTCTGCTGCTTCCGCGCGGGCAATTGCCGCTGAATATTTTCGAGCCGCGCTACCTCGCCATGATCGACGACGCCCTGAAGGACAATCGCATCATCGGCATGATTCAGCCAAATCCGGACGCCGCCTTCGGGCTTTTCCCGGTTGGTTGCGCCGGACGCATCACCCAGCTCGCCGAGACCGGCGACGGGCGCTATCTCGTGACGCTGACCGGCATCGCAAGATTCAGGATCATCGAGGAGATCGAGGTCCTGACCCCCTATCGTCAGGCGCGCGGCGATTTCTCAGCCTTCGCCGTCGACTTCAGCCCGCGCGCCGGCGAGGATCTCGTCGATCGCGACGGACTGCTGCGCACCTTGCGCAGCTTCGCCGAGACAAACGATCTCCAGCTCGACTGGGAGAGCATTCACGAGGCGCCGAACGAAGCGCTCGTCAATGCGCTGTCGATGATGAGCCCGTTCGGCGCCAAGGAAAAGCAGGCTCTTCTTGAGGCCAAGGATCTCAAAGGCCGCGCGGATGTGCTCGTCGCGATGACCGAATTCGAACTCGCGCGCGGCAAGAACGCGCATCCAACCCTGCAGTAAGGACGGATCGACCGATGGGCGACAAGACGACAAAGCCGGGGCCGGCGCCCGAAGCCTCGCGCATCGATCCGCGTCTTCTGGAGATTCTGGTTTGCCCGCGCACGCGGACGACGCTCGAGTATGATGCGGTAAATCAGGAGCTGATCTCCCGCGCCGCGAAGCTCGCCTATCCGATCCGCGACGGCATTCCGATCATGCTGCCCGAGGAAGCGCGCCCGCTCCAGGGCTAGGGCTTGATCCCAGAAAGTCGCGAAGTTTTTGGACAAGCTCATGCGATGAAGCAATGAGCCTGCTATTCCCGAATCTTGATGCGCGACCAGAAATGAGCGAAGCCCGACGCCAGCGCTATGTGCAAAACGAGATTTGGGGCGATGCCGGATATTTTTGTGATCACGCCAGCGGCATAGCCGGCCAATTCCGTCGAGAGCAGGCCCAGTTGCGCCAGCAGATTTCCAAGCATCAGCGCTTCCATGGCTGGCGAATCAGGTTGATTTCGCACGGATAGAACGATGATTCCCATGCAGACCAGCAGGAGGCCGGTTTCACGCATCCATAAATCGGCGGCTCCGCTTGGCAGCGTTCCCTTACTGGCGAGAAATTCAGCGGGGAACGCGACCGCGATCGCGCCGACGCCTAGCGCGACAACCGCGGCCAGGGTCAGAAAAATCTTCCGGCTCATGAAGGTTCCTTCCAGCTGTCTTGTCGCGCCCGAAAGCTCGCTCTCACCCATTTTATGCATGGCGCGGCTCCAAAAATCGCAAAACGCATTCTCACGTTTGGCGCGGGGGCAAAACGTCAGTCAGAGGCGGGAAACTCAAAGAAACCTGTCATTTGCGTCAGGCGACCATCAGCTCCATACAAGAAATAACTTACGCCTTGCGCGAGCACGTTTTGCTTGCCGTCGATCATGTTCCAATGCATCAGGGCGCGATCGTGGTGGGTCGCAGATTTTGTGGCGACAAAAGCGCCGCCGGGCGCGCTTTGCTGGAATTGCGCCATATAGTCTGACAATTGCTTGCATCCATGAACTTGAATGACCGGGTCGGTGTAGACGCAATCCGGGTTTAGGCATCGCCCAAGCAATTCTAATCTTTTCGGCGCGTCGGTCTCGCACCAGGATTCGACATAAAATCCCATGATGTCGTGTCGTTCGGCGTTTTCCATGGATTGGCTTCTCAAGTTGCGATGGGTTGTGCGACGCTTGCAGCCGCGAAACTTCCATCCGGTTCGACGATGATCGTCAATCGCCGAACCGCGGGCAACTACCTGCCGCGGTAATTGCCCCGCGCCGACGGCGGGCGCTATATCTGGCGGATGACGCAAAACTTGTTCGGCGCGCTGCTAAAACACTGGCGGCGACGGCGCGGCTGGTCGCAACTGGATTTGGCGCTGGGGGCCGACGTCTCGGCGCGGCATGTAAGCTTTCTGGAATCCGGGCGCGCGCGCCCGAGCGAAGAGATGGTGTTGCGCCTGCTGAACGCACTTGAGGTCCCGTTGCGCGACCAGAACGGGATTTTGCTCGCCGCGTCTTTTCCCGCCCGGTTTGCGGAGCCCGGGCTGGACGCGATCCATCCGTCCATCGATTTGGCCATCGCCCGGATGCTGCGTCAGCAAGAAACCTTGCCACTGACGGTGATGACGGCGGGCTACGACATCATCCGCGCCAACGAGGCCGCCGCGACGATCTTTTCCCGCTTCACGGCGGAGCCGGATCGTTTGCACGGGCCGGCAAATCTGTTTGACCAGGTGTTTGATCCGCGGCGGGCGCGCCCGTTCATCAGGAACTGGGCGCAATTGGGCCGCCATATGATTGCCCGCCTTCATCGGGAGGCGTTGCATCGCGAAGGCGACACGCGGCTGAGGGCCTTGTTGGAGCGGGCATTGGCTTATCCCGACGTGCCGCGCGATTGGCGCCAGCCGGATTTTTCGCGCCTCGACGAGCCAACCTATTCGCTCGTGCTCGAACGCGGCCCGCTCACCCTTCGATTTTTCACCACGGCGACCGCATTCTCCGCGCCGCAACAGGTCACTCTGGAGGAACTGCTCATTGAAAGCTACTTCCCGCTGGACGAAGAAACCGAACTGGCCTGCGAAAAACTTCGCGCGGCTTCGCCGCCAAAATAGCGAATTATAGCAACGCCTCGCCAAACCCTTGCGCTAGCTTTGGAGCCCCAACAGTTAATCTTGGAGAGGCCGAGTTTGTTGATGAGCAGTTTTTCGATTTGAACCCTCATGTTCCGGGCGCTCTTTCCCCGCTCCCTCCCCAAAGGCCTCACGGCGGCCTAGCCCCCGCCGCGTGCGGCGCGGGATAAACACCATCTTCGATTTGTTTCGGAGCGAGGCGGCTTCGCCTATAAGACGATTCGCTCGTCAAAGAGGCTCGCCCAGCGAAGCCGATTCATAAAAGGGAGAACGCCATGTTCAATCGCTGGATCGCCGCCGCGCTCGCGGCGACGCTCGCTCTCGCGCCGGCGGCCTTCGCCTGCACCGGCATTCGCCTCACCGCCGCGGACGGCAGCGTCATCGCCGCGCGAACGCTGGAATTCGACATCGATCTCCAGTCCAACGTGCTCGTCGTGCCGCGCGGCTATGCGCGCACGGGAACGACGCCGGACGGCAAGCCGGGGGTGAAATGGACCTCGAAATACGCCAGCGTCGGCGCCAATGGCGTCGGCATGCCGGTCATCTTCGACGGCTTCAACGAGAAGGGCCTCTATGCCGGGCTGTTCTACTTCCCGACTTCGGCCGGATACCTGCCCTACACGGCGGCTGATGCGGACAAGACTCTCGCTCCATGGGAGCTCGGCTCGTGGATCCTGGAGAATTTCGCCAACGTCGACGAGGTCAAGGCCAACATCACCAATGTCGTCGTTCCCGCCGTCGTCTATCAGGGCTGGGGCTTTGCGCCGGAGGTTCACTTCAAGGTGCAGGACGCCTCGGGCGGCAGCATCGTGATCGAATATACCGGCGGCAAGCTCAATGTTTACGAGAACCCGCTCGGCGTCTTCACCAACTCGCCGGCGTTCGACTGGCACATGACAAATCTGCGCAACTATCTGAATTTCTCGATCACCAACGCACCGCCGGTGAAACTCGGGCCGGTCACGCTGCTGCCGTTCGGCCAGGGCTCGGGGATGCTCGGGCTGCCGGGCGACTTCACGCCGCCCTCGCGCTTCGTGCGCGCCGTCGCCTACACCCAATCGGTGTTCCCCTCGAAGACCGGCGACGACGCCGTGCTCGAAGCGTTCCATATCCTCAACAATTTCGACATCCCAAAGGGCTCGACCCGCGAGCGCGAGAAGGACGCGCACGGCAATGTCCTCGCCGACTATACGACCTGGACGGCGGCCAGCGACCTCAAGGCCAAGCGCTATTATTTCCGCACCTATGAGAACAGCCAGATCCGATCCGTGGACCTGACCAAGGCCGATCTCGACGCAAAGGACATCGCGACGATCTCGATGAAGGGCGACGAGGTCATCAAGCCGCTAAACCCGTGAATGGACCGTCAGGATTTCAGATCTTTTCCAAGGGCCCGCAATAAGTTACAGGCTGCCGCCTTGTGTCTTGGTGGTTGGCTGCGACACGTGCGACAGTGGCGACACTCTCAACGGGCGGCTCTGGGACGGGAGATTTCCTGCCACATAAATAGTACGGATAGGATATGAAGATGAAACATACAGTATACACTGTATCAATGTTCTTATCGCTATTCGCTGTATCTATGTTCTTGTCGCTGGCGTGGGCGCCCCTACATGCTGAGGATTTCAGGCCTTTCAACCAAAACGAACCAACCGAACGAGTGGTAGCGCTCTTGGGGATTCCCGCTTTGAAGAATGCAGCGCCGTATTCTACAAGGCAAGTAGGTAGTGATAACTGCAAGAAGAACAGCGATTGTGCTATGGAATGCTGCTGTGTCCTTCGTGGGACTTTGAGCTGCGACAGTAAAGCAAGCTGCGTCCGCGCGGGAGGGGACTGTTCGGCAAACGATTGAACTTCGCCGTTCATTTTTCGGCTCGCTTTCGCTCTTGCCTTGTGTCTGCGGGTGGTAGGGGCCCCTCGGCGCTCCATTTTCTTCTTTTCCAGCATTCCGCGAGATCGCGGGCGATTACGACGAGCCATTGTCCGACAGGAGCCGCCGCGGTGAACGACGCTAACCTGATCGAGCCGGTCATGGCGTCTAGCTTCGCGTCGAACCTGGCGTCCAACAGAAGATTTTCGCGCCAATGACCCAAGCAACGTCCGCC
>DAITNE010000121.1:0-5874 GCA_036834765.1 Methylocella sp. | reverse complement strand
GATTGCCAAGCGTGACGCAATCGGCGCCGGCGGCGAGGAATTCGTCCGCGATCGCCTCGGTGATGCCAAAGCCGCCGGCCGCGTTCTCGCCATTGACGGCGACGAAATCGAGATTCCAGGCGAGGCGCAGTTTCGGCAATTGCTCGGAAAGGATCGCGCGTCCGGCGCGGCCGACGACATCGCCAATGAAGAGAAGCCGCATGAGAAATCCGTCGATAGCTTCCGCCGCCGCGGAAAGGCTATGCGACAGAAAGGAGAGCGCGCGGCCGGAGCCTTGCGCCGTCAGGAGGACGGCGAAACGCTGCGGCAGTCGATCAATTCATGCTCTGTTAGCACGAAGTCGAGGCGCTGGTCATGGCTTTCATGCGGAATCTTGGCCGTTTCCTGGCTGGCGTAGGCGACGCCGACGGCGAGAATTTTCTTGCGCGCGCGGAGCGCCGCGAGCGTGCGGTCATAGTAGCCGGCGCCATAGCCGATCCGGTGCCCGGTGCGGTCGAAGGCCGCGAGCGGCACGAAGAGAAGATCGGGCGCGACCTCGGCCGCCGCCGGGGATGGCTCGGAGATCCCCATCTTGCCCTCGACCACCGCATCCCCGGGGCGCCACAGTCGGAACACGAGCGCGGTTCCCCGCGCGCCGGTGATCGGCAGGGCGGTCAGAATTCCGGCCTCGCTGAGGGTTTCGAGCAGCGGCATGGTGGAGGCCTCATCGCGCAGGGCGAAATAGGCCGAGACGATGCCCGGGCGAAACTCGGCGACCAGTTCGGCGCCCGCCGCCGCCAGATGCGCGGCGAAGGCGGCGGGATCAATGCTCTGCGAGGCGCGGCGGCGCGCCAGAGCCTCGGAGCGCAGAACAGCTTTGGGATGAGGGGACTGCATCGGGGGAATAGGCCGGAAATTCATGGCGTTATCAAGCGATCGTGAAGATTTGCGCGTGATAATGCGATAAATCACAAAGATTAAAGAGACGCTTCCCGAATGCCCCTGAGACGGAAAATGCTCTTGGCGGCGCGCTTTGGCGGTGCTCTTGGCGAGCGGATGATAAGCGCGGGGCCGCGATGGCCGTGGGATATCGATCCCGGGTACCTACAACGTAGGTGGGCGCCATGTGGCCAAGCCCACGGGCAAGGTCAGGGACAGCTCCCTTTGAGATCGATAAGGCCCCGGGGTTACTGATCCTGCACGCACCCCGCAGCTCCGCCGAATGAACGTAGGACGCATGGCGGCGAATTGCCAGAGCTAGTTCAAGCAAAGTTGCGCCGGGGGGATTATTCCTCGGGACGTCCGGCGCCGTTCAGATCCTGCGCCGCCAGCTCGATGCGGGCGGCGGCCTCACCGAGCGAATCGGCGACGCGATCCAGCCATTCGTCCCGGCCGCGCAAGACGTTCGAGACATCGCCCTTGGCGCCTGAGAGTTCGGCTTCGAGTTCACTGACGCGGCGGCGCGATTCGAACAGCTCGTCGGCGATGGTCACGGCGGCCATGACGGTCAGTCGCTGATCGCCCATCTCGCCGAATTGCTGGCGCATTCCCGCGATCTTGGCGTCGACGAGTTTTGCAAGTTCGACGAGATGGTCTTCCTCGCCCTCGTCGCAGGCGACCCGGTAGACCCGGCCCGCGATCGTTATGGGAACCTGCGCCATCTAGCTCTCCCGTTCAAGCCCGTTCAGCACGGCCTTGACCGCCGCGCTGGCGTCGTCGAGGCGGCGCGCCACCTCGTCATTGGTCGTCTCCAGCGAACTCGACCGAGCGAGCGCGCCGTCGAGTTCGACGGCGAGGCGCGCGCGGTCGTCCTGCATGACGGCCAGCTCCTCCTCGAGATTGGCCCGCAGCGCCTCTGCCTTCAGTCGGCGCTCGGTCGCGGCCTCGAGTTTCTCGAGCGCGGCGGAGAGCCGCTTCAGCGCCGCATCAAAGCGTTCCGGCGTGTCCATGATGCTTTCGGGTTCCCGCTTTGCGACAAGACCATTTGGCGCCCCATTCCGCCTTGAGCGCGCCGCGTGATTTAGGGTGCGACTCAAAGAAACATGGTGTGAGCGTTGACTTTAGCATAATAAATGTTGTCAGAATATCGAGGCCTCGCGCCCTTAAAATCAGCTTCGCCGCACGGCGCGCGCTTGACAGTCGCGCCCATCGTCGAGCACGACGAACCAAAGAGCGTCAAGGATTGCTGCAAAAGCCGTCGGGAGGGATTGTCGCCTTTCGCGAAAGTCCGTACGGGCCCGCGCTGCGGGGCTCTGCGGCCATAGTCGCCGCCTGCGGCGGGCGCGCAACTTGCCTTTGAGGATTTTCATGGACGGCGACGGCCTGTCGCAAGACTTGACCGTTTCGAGACTTGACCATTTGAACCGGTAATCGGCGGTTCCGGGAAGAAACGACGCAAAGGAGCATATGGATGGCGGTTAAAGTCGCGATCAATGGGTTTGGCCGCATCGGCCGCAACGTCTTGCGGGCGATCGCCGAATCCGGACGCACGGACATCGAGGTCGTCGCCATCAACGACCTCGGCCCGGTCGAGACCAACGCCCATCTACTGCGCTTCGATTCCGTTCACGGCCGGTTTCCGGGCGTCGTCAAGGTCGACGGCGATACGATCGACGTCGGCGCGGGCCCGATCAAGGTCACGGCGGTCAGGGATCCGCATGAGCTGCCCCACGCGGCGCTCGGCGTCGACATCGCGCTCGAATGCACCGGCCTCTTCACCTCGCGGGAGAAGGCCGCCGCCCATCTCAAGGCGGGCGCGAAACGCGTGCTGATCTCCGCCCCCGGCGACAAGGCCGATCTGACGGTCGTCTTCGGCGTCAATCATTTGAAGCTCACGCCCGAGCATCTCGTCGTCTCCAACGCCTCCTGCACCACCAATTGTCTCGCCCCCGTCGCGAAGGTGCTCAATGACGCCATCGGCATCGAGACCGGCTTCATGACGACGATCCATTCCTATACCGGCGACCAGCCGACGCTCGACACCTACCATAAGGACCTTTACCGGGCCCGCGCGGCCGCGCTGTCGATGATCCCAACCTCGACCGGCGCAGCGAAGGCCGTCGGCCTCGTCCTGCCGGAGCTCAACGGCAAGCTCGACGGAGCCGCCATCCGCGTGCCGACCCCGAACGTCTCGGTGGTCGACTTCAAATTTGTCGCCAGCAAGGAAACCACCGCGGCCGAAATCACGGATGCGATCAAACGTGCGGCCGCCGGCGAACTGAAAGGCATCCTCGGCTACACGGAAAGCCCCAATGTGTCGGCCGATTTCAACCATGATTCGCATTCTTCGATCTTCCATGTCGATCAGACGCGGGTGGTCGGCAAAACCTTCGTGCGCGTCGTCTCCTGGTACGACAACGAGTGGGGATTTTCGAACCGCATGATCGACACCTCCGTCGCGATGGGGAAGCTTCTATGACGAGATCCAATTCTTCTTCTCCGTTTCCGACGCTGGACGAAGCCGTTCTCGCCGGCAAGAGGGTTCTTGTCCGGGTCGACCTCAACGTGCCGATGGAGAATGGGAGGATCACGGATCTGACCCGCATCGACCGCATCCTCTCCAATATTCGCGAGATCTCGGAAAAGGGCGCGAAGGTCATCATCCTCTCGCATCTCGGCCGCCCCAAGAACGGGCCGGAGGCGGAGACGTCGCTGAAATCGGTCGCCGTGGCGCTCGAGCACGAACTCAAGCACCTCGTCTTCTTTGCCTCCGATTGCGTCGGACCCGTCGCCAAAACCGCCGTCGCGGCCTTGCGCAACGGCGATATTCTGCTGCTCGAAAACACCCGCTTTCACGCCGGCGAAATCAAAAACGATCCTGCCTTCGTCGAACAGCTCGCCGAACTCGGCGATCTTTACGTCAATGACGCCTTTTCAACCGCGCATCGCGCGCACGCCTCGACCGAGGGCATCGCCCACAAACTGCCCGCCTATTGCGGCCGGACCATGCAGCGCGAGCTCGAAATGCTCACCGGCATGCTGGCCTATCCCGAGCGGCCAATGGCGGCGATCGTCGGCGGCGCCAAGGTCTCGACCAAACTCGAACTCCTCGGCAACCTCATGCGCCGCGTCGAGTATCTGTTCATCGGCGGCGGCATGGCCAATACATTCCTCTCCGCCAGCGGCAAGAACGTCGGCAAGTCATTCTGCGAAACGCAGCTCGCCGAGACAGCGCGC
Organism: Methylocella sp.; assembly: GCA_036834765.1. Taxonomy (GTDB): domain Bacteria; phylum Pseudomonadota; class Alphaproteobacteria; order Rhizobiales; family Beijerinckiaceae; genus Methylocapsa. Next base: position 1,719 of record DAITNE010000121.1, on the reverse strand, counting down.
AAGATCATGGCCGACGCCGACGCCGCCAATTGTCAGCTCGTGTTGCCGATCGACGCCATCGTTTCGACGCGGTTCGAAGCCAATGCCCAAACCCGCGCCGTCGATGTCGACCACGTCGGCGAAAACGACATGATCCTCGATATCGGACCACGCACGATCGCCAAGGTCGTCGGCGTGCTCGCGGCCTCCCGCACTGTGGTGTGGAACGGTCCCGTAGGCGCTTTTGAAACGCCGCCGTTCCAGATGGGCACGGTGGCGATCGCACGGGTCGCGGCGGAACTGACGCGGGTTCACTCGATTCAGACAATCGCCGGCGGCGGCGACACCATCGCGGCGCTGAACCAGGCAGACGTCTTCAACGACTTCACCTATGTCTCGACCGCCGGCGGCGCCTTCCTCGAATGGCTCGAAGGCAAGCTCCTTCCGGGCGTCGAGGCGCTGCGCGGACAGAAGGCGGCTTGAAAGGCGCTGGCCTGAGGCCCGATCCCTACCGCGCGTAATCGGCGCCGCGCTCTGGCCGGCCGGTCGCAAAATGCCGCCTCGCAAGTTCGAGGCAGCGCAAGAATCCATCGAGATCCCGTGAAACGATTGGCGGCGGAAGCGCGACGCCTTACAAGCGGATGGCCCTGCTCCGCGAGGCAGGCGTCGATCATGAGATTGTCGGCTCTTCCGAAATCCTCGATCGCCATCCCTGAGCCGTCGAGCCATAGTTGCGAAGCCTCGTCGAAGGCGGCTTGTCCGTCGCGCTTCATTCGATCAAGCAAGGCCTCGCCTTCGTAGCTGTACCCAAACGCCGGCTTTCCAAATCCGGCCAGAAGACCCAGCTCGAAAACGGTCCCCACGTCAGCGTGGGGGCCTCGAAACGGCGTCAGATTGAAAATACCGCCATCGGCTCCGCGCAACATGTCGACATTGGCGCGGTAGATCGATAAATCGCGGCGGGGCTCGGCCGGAGGAGCCTCGTTATCGAACGGGAAAAGCCCCTCGAAGCCATATTCGGCGCAAAGCTCTTTCTTGCGCCGGCCTACATCTATCGCATCAGCCAAAAACACTTCGGGACCGGCAAGATATATTTTTCGCCGCTCACTCATCGCGTCCCTCTACAGCGTCGGCGGGCGACGTCTCAGGCGCGGCCGGTTCGCGACAGCCCTTCTTTCGCGAGCTGATTGGTCGGATCGAACACCAGCGCGCGCTGATAGGATTCCTGCGCCTTGGCGCGATTGCCGGATTTCTCATAGGCGAGCCCAAGACCCGCCCAGGCTTCGCCGTTCTTGTTGTCGACGTTGAGCGCGGCGTTGAAATCCTCGATCGCCTTGTCGTATTGGCCGATGGCGATGAGGCTTTGGCCGCGGGCCTGATAGGGCGCGCCGGCGAAAGGATCGCGATCGATGGCGTTGTCGAAATCGGTGATCGCCAGCGGGTGATTGCCTTCGCGCTGATAGATGAGGCCCCGCGCGTGGAAGGCCTGGGCGCTCTCCGGATTTAGCCTGATGGCGGAATCGAGATCGGTGCGGGCGGCGTCGAGGTTGCCTTGCACCCGCTCCAGATTGGCGCGGCCGAGATAGGCCGGCGCATGATTTGGGTCGGCGGCGATGGCGGCGTTGAAATCTGTCATGGCCGCGTCGTTGCTGCCGACCTGACGATAGGCCAGGGCGCGATTTGTAAGCGTCGCCGCATTGGGCGAGATCTTGATGGCCTGGCTGAAGTCGGCGATCGCTT